>CAZOXJ010000060.1:0-1859 GCA_964583325.1 uncultured Lentimicrobiaceae bacterium | reverse complement strand
AACATGGCCCGCAACGAATTTACCAACAGGGTATTTAACCTGTTTTCGGAGAATTTCGACAACGCATACAACTTCAGGCAAACGGCTTCGCAGCTGGGAATAACTGATAAACGCGAAAAAGACCAGATTCGCTCAATTCTTGAACAGCTTTGCATTCAAGGCTCACTGGTTGAGATGAACCGCGGTAAATATAAACTTAACCCAAAACTTAAAACAGCTATTGCCAAAGCAAACACAGTAACGGGTATAGTTGATATGAAATCAACCGGCAAAGCATACATTATAAGCCCCGACTTGCCTGACGATGTATTTATTGAATCGAACAACACCAATCACGCGCTTAACGGCGACAAGGTAAAAGTCCATCTTTTCCCGAAACGTAAAGACCGCCGGCAGGAAGGAGTAATTGTAGAGATAATTGAACGGGCAAAAAAACAATTTGTCGGTATCGTTCATGTATCGAAACGTTTTGCTTTCCTGGTGCCTGACAGCCAATTGATTAGTGTTGATATTTATATTCCGCTTACTGCACTGAAAGGTGCCAAACACGGCCAGAAAGCAGTAGCATTAATCACCGAATGGCCCGAAAAAGCCACGAATCCGATTGGTGAAATTATTCATGTCCTCGGTCAGCCTGGCGATAACAATGTGGAAATGAATGCCATCCTGGCTGAATTCGATTTCCCGCTCGAATTTCCTAAAGCTGCCGAAGCTGAAGCAAAACGTATACAGAATGTAGTGTCGCCCGAAGAGTTGGCCAAACGCCGCGACTTCCGCGATATATGGACCTGCACCATCGACCCTGTGGATGCCAAGGATTTTGACGATGCCCTTTCGTTACTGAAACTTCCTGACGGAAACTGGGAGGTAGGAGTGCATATAGCCGATGTTTCGCATTATGTAACTCCCGGAACTGCCATTGATGCTGAAGCTTACGAGCGCGGAACATCCATTTACCTGGTCGACCGCACCATCCCGATGCTTCCTGAGCAGCTTTCGAACCTGGTTTGTTCGCTGCGGCCTGATGAAGAAAAATTGTGTTTTTCGGCCGTTTTTAAATTGAACGATAAGGCTGAAATCCTTCACGAATGGTTTGGCCGAACGGTGATAAAATCCAACAGGCGTTATGCCTACGAGGAGGTTCAGGTAATGATTGAAGGTGCGGAGGGTGAATATAAAAATGAGCTGATGACGTTGCATAATCTTTCTTCCAAATTGCGTGAAGAGCGGTTTAAAAAAGGTTCCATTGCCTTTAAATCGCAGGAAGTCAAATTTAAACTTGATGAAAAAGGCAAGCCTATCGGCGTGATGATCAAAGAGCAAAAAGAAGCCAACTACCTGATTGAGGATTTTATGTTGCTGGCCAACCGCCGTGTTGCAGAAAAAATTGCCACAAAAAAGAACAAGGAAGGTGAAGCCAAAACTTTTGTTTACCGAGTACACGACGAACCCAATCCTGAAAAACTGATCCGTTTCTCCGAATTTCTGCAGAAACTGGGCTATGGTTTTCAAACCACCAGCCGCAAAAGTATCACGGCTTCATTTAATTCCCTTTTCGAGCAAATATTGGGAAAAGGAGAAGAGAACATGATCGAAACCATTGCAATCCGCACCATGGCCAGGGCTGAATACACCACGCACAATATCGGCCATTATGGTCTTTCATTCAGATATTACACTCATTTTACTTCACCCATCCGCCGTTATCCCGACCTTATGGTTCATCGTTTATTGCAGTGGTACCTGGATGAAAAGGGAAGTGCGTCGAAAGAGGAATACGAAGAAAAATGCAAACATTCGTCGGATATGGAGCGCAAAGCTATGGAAGCCGAACGCGCCAGTGTAAAATACAAACAGGC
>CAZOXJ010000059.1:16708-19954 GCA_964583325.1 uncultured Lentimicrobiaceae bacterium | reverse complement strand
AGTATGTGAGGGTGGGATTACAAATCCCACCCGGCGAAATAAAACATATCCCCCTTGTCGCGTATTTGTAATCGGTAGACCTTTCATTGGAATTCTTTTTATTCAATGACAATTTTATCTAATAACCTTTAACCTCCGGCAGGTAATTAAATGTTTTGTAATTAATACCCCGCTGTAGCAGACTTTTATTCATTGCAGGTAGTACCTCACATTGAAATTCATATTTTCCAATAACAAATATATCCAATAGCCTTTACACTCCGGCATAATCATTTGCAGCTAGTAATAGTACTTTGTGCCGGGACGGATGATCAGCCTTTAGCTGCAGTGATTACTTTCATTACATGACCGATCAATTGTTTTTTTATCACACAGATCAAACGTTCCGTATCTCGGAATAAAGTATTCGCAAAAAATTCATATTTTTGCAAGTTGACACACGAAAACCCTTTTCGCCATAAGGCAGCCTAAAAGCCACTTACCGATTTATCTGATATATAAATAATGCCCCGATCCACAACGAACTCACTTCCGAAAAACACGCTTCAGAATGAGCCTGTAAACGTTCCGGCTGAGCCAAAAGAGAAGAAAAAAGCCAGGCCGGAAAAGAAAGCACAGGAGGAAAACCTGAATCCTGTTACTCCACGGATGGAAAAAATTGCTCAGGTGGTGGGCATTTTTTCATTGCTGACCTCCTTTTTTCTGTTTGTTGCCATTGTATCCTTCCTCATCAACTGGTTTTCGGGCGATGCCGATGATATTTTTTCGAATATTGGCATGTCGAGGATTTTAGCTGATAAATCACTGGAAGCCAATAACCTGGGTGGAAGGTTGGGTGCTGCTGCATCCAATTTGCTGGTAAAGCAAGGTTTCGGAATAGGATCGCTATTTATACCAATATGGTTGTTCGTTCTTGGCGTCAGGCTAAGCCTGAAACATAAAATTATTGCGCTGGGATCAAGCCTGGGATTTATACTTATGGCAATGGCCTGGCTTTCGGTTACACTGGCGTTTATATTCCGCAACTCAGCACTTTCCATATTAGGCGGTATTTCCGGTTATGAGTCATCCCTGTTCCTCGAAGGACTGATGGGCAAAATGGGTCTCATGCTTTTGCTGGTGTTTGTTTTTGTTGCTTTCCTGGTGATTGCATACAATTTTTCGCTAAACCAGATAAAACCCTGGCTTGCAAAGCGTAAAGAAAATAGTGCTTCCGCGGAAGACGAAAAATTCACTGATCAGAATCCTGATTTTGTGATTAATACCCGGAATAATTCGCAGGATATCCCCGTTGATAAATACAACACTGTTGAATTTGCCGTAAACGAACATGATAAAGTAACAACTCCCGTAAAAGAAACTGTTCAACAGAACAACGGAAACGAGCAGGCTACAAGCACACAGTTTGAGCCGGTTACTATGCCAAAAAACAAACCTCAGCCTGTAAATACACAAGTAGAATTTACAGTTGAAACCAACGAGGCTGCTGCCTCAGAAACCAGGCCCGACGAAAGTTTCACAACTATTGCACCTGAAGTATATAAGCCTGCCAAACCTGTTGTAATTGAGAGAGATCCAGACCCGGAAGTTGTCCACAATACAATGGATACCCAATATGATCCAAGGCTCGATCTGTCATCATTTATTCTCCCGGGCATCGATCTGCTCGACGAATATGGCGTAGGTACGATAAGCGTTACCAAGGACGAACTGGAAGCAAATAAAAATCGTATTGTCTCAACTTTAGGAAATTACGGAATACAGATTGATAAAATAAAAGCTACCATCGGGCCAACTGTTACACTTTACGAAATTATCCCGGCACCGGGAGTACGTATTTCGAAAATCAAAAACCTTGAGGACGATATTGCATTAAGCCTTTCGGCACTTGGCATACGTATCATCGCTCCTATTCCGGGTAAAGGCACCATCGGTATTGAGGTTCCTAACCAAAAGCCATCCATTGTAGGGATGAAATCGCTTATTGCTTCCGAGAAGTTCAACAGCAATACGTACGATTTGCCTTTCGCAATCGGAAAAACAATTTCGAATGAGGAATTTATTGCCGATCTCACCAAAATGCCTCATATTTTAATGGCTGGTGCTACCGGGCAAGGTAAGTCAGTAGGATTGAACGCCATTATCACTTCTCTTTTATACAAGAAACACCCGTCGGAACTCAAGTTTGTGATGGTTGACCCTAAAAAGGTTGAGCTTACCCTGTTTTCGAAGATTGAACGGCATTACCTCGCCAAGCTCCCGGATTCGGAAGAGGCTATCATTACCGATACGCGAAAAGTAGTAAGAACGCTCAATTCTCTTAATATTGAGATGGATAGCCGTTACGATCTGCTTAAAGATGCCCAGGTTCGAAATATTAAGGAGTACAACACCAAATTCATTGCCAGGAAACTGAATCCGCTTAACGGCCACAAATTCATGCCCTATATTGTAGTGGTAATTGATGAATTTGCCGATCTTATTCTTACTGCCGGAAAAGAAGTGGAACACCCTATCACCCGCCTGGCACAGCTGGCCCGTGCAATAGGCATTCACCTCGTAATTGCCACGCAACGACCAAGTGTGAACATTATCACGGGTACAATCAAAGCCAATTTCCCGGCACGTATCGCATTCCGGGTTATCTCAAAAATTGACTCACGCACTATCCTCGATACCGGGGGAGCCGACCAGTTGATAGGCCGTGGTGACCTTTTAATGTCACAGGGCGGGGATATGATCCGTTTACAATGTGCTTTTATCGATCTGCATGAAGTGGAACGCGTTACTGATTTTATCGGATCGCAGCGCGGGTATCCTTCAGCATATCCGTTACCGGAATTTAACGAGGAAGAGTCGGATGTACAGCAGGAACTTGATCCGGGCGAACGCGACGAGCTTTTCGAAGAAGCAGCTTACCTAATTGTTTCGTCGCAGCAAGGCTCCACATCCTTGTTACAACGTAAACTGAAACTTGGTTACAACCGCGCAGGACGTATTATCGATCAGCTCGAATCGGCAGGTATTGTCGGACCATTCGAAGGCAGTAAGGCCAGGGAAGTTAAAGTTGCTACCGAATTCGCTTTGGAACAGTTTTTGAAAGACTTAAACAGCAACAGGAAATCACACAACGAATACTAGTCTGATTAAAATTGTTGCTCTTAACTTTATGAGGGGCGAGGGGGAGATGGGGCGAGGGGCGAGTCGCGGCGACTTAAACAGGAATTTCGATTCAGGATTCTTCCG
>CAZOXJ010000059.1:1379-16608 GCA_964583325.1 uncultured Lentimicrobiaceae bacterium | reverse complement strand
CTTCTGACTTCTGACTTCCGACTTCCGACTCACATCCAAAAAATTATACTTACTAAATTCAAACAATCTCTTAGAATAAAAAAACAAATATGATGAAGAACATACTTCTTATAGCTTTACTGCTCGCTTTCTCGGTTTCGGGGATAGCACAAAACGATAAAAAAGCCACTGCAATTCTCGACGAGGTTTCGGTTAAGACAAAATCGTATAAAACGATTAAAATTGACTTTACCTATGCCATGGATAATGCCAAGGAAAAAATACATGATAAGTTTAAAGGAACACTTGTTTCGAAAGGCGATAAATACAAACTTACTGCTGCAGGACAGGATGTGATCAGCGATGGGAAAACGATATGGACTTACCTTAAAGATGCCAATGAAGTACAGATCAATAATGTAGGTGATGATGATGATTCATTTACTCCTACTAAAATGCTTAGTGGTTATACGAAAGATTTCAAATCAAAATTTATTGAAGAAAAAGGAAATGACCAGATAATTGAACTCTATCCGCTTCAGAAAGGAAAGACATTTACCAAAGTGAGGTTAACTATTGATAAAGCAAAAAAGCAAATCAGCAAATTTGTGATTTACGACCGCAGTGGCAGCACCTTTTCCTATATTGTTGATAAATTTGTTGCAGATCAGCCGATTGCCGATAACGTATTTTCATTTAATAAAGCAGAACATCCGGGAGTTGATGTGAATGATATGCGGTGAGTGTCAAGGTCCAAGATCCAAGTTCCAAATTCCAAGAGCCAAATTCCAAGATCTAAGATCCAAATTCCAAATTCCAAGATGCAAATTCCAAAGTCTTAATCACAAACTGTGCTTCGAACTTCGTAAATCGTATATCCTACGTTCTCCTTTTCATTCTTCACTTTTCACTCTTCACTTTCCACTTTTTGTCTTCCGCTGCATAATATCCTTATCGATATCACGCATCATTTTGCTGCCAATGCTACGGAAACCGGGCGTGCCGTCACTCATCTGAAATTCGATAGTATCGTATAATTCCTGGAGGATATCAGGTTCTGTTGCCGAAAGACGGTAGAGTATCTGAATGCAATACATTTTTACAGCTACACTTTCGGTTGGCGACAGTAACCATTCGAATGTAATATTCATCAGTTCGCCGTCCGTATTTACGGGGAAAGGCAGGCGGGCAATCATTCGGAGAGCATGGCGTTTCAATCCGTCGTGATTAAACACAGGAAGCTTGCGGATAAGATCAGGCAAAAATGGTTCCACCCAATCCGGTTTATCCTCCGAAGCCGTATCAATTATCCATGCAGCCCTTCGCGAAACCGGTTCCTCCATCGACAGATAAATATCCCATAACTGACCTACCAATTCCGGGCGTTTGCTAACGATATCAGCTACAAAATCAGTATAAGAGCGGGAATTCCCTTTTAAAAGCAATTCCTTTAAATTATGCTCCAGCATTGTCATACATCTTAATTTAATCGTTTCAAACCGAAAAAGAATCCTTTTCGGGTAAGCCAAGATAATATAAAAATCCATAATTATGTAAGGGCAAAGCGATTTTTGATCAATTTTGCAAACTTCAATTACCTATTGCATTTATGAAAAACCGAATTGCTGTTTTTGCACTGTATCTTGCTTACTGGTACCTGCTTTTTGTACTGGCACGAATAGTATTCCTGTTCACCTATTTCGGTCAAACATCACAGCTTTCCATTTCTGAAATTGTAAATACTTTCGTTTACGGGTTTAAAATAGATCTTGCAATAGCATCATACATTGCATTGTTGCCTTCGCTGGTTCTGCTTATTACTTCCTTTTTTACAACAAATTTCACACGGATTTTTTATCATACGTATACACTCATCTTACTTTTTGCCTGCACAGTAATTATTTCTGGGGATTTATTCATGTATAAACACTGGGGATTTCGGCTTGATGCCACTCCCCTGTTTTATATGACCAACCTGAAAGCCATGACAGCCAGCGTCACAACTTTTACTTTGATTGGAGGAGTAATTGCTCTGCTTGCAGCAACAGGTATTTTCTTTTTTTTCTATTTAAAATTACTCTCATCCCGTTTAGTCGCGCTAAAAAAAAACAACAAATCCTTCCTTATCGTATTACCTCTTACATTGCTGATTATAATTGCAATGAGGGGTGGAATTGGCATTTCGAGCCTTACAACTAGTAGTGCATATTTTTCGAAAAATCAATTTGCCAATCATGCAGCCATTAATCCTGTGTGGAATGTAGGCTTTTCGATAACCGAGTCGGACGACTTACAGCGTAAATATTTGTATTACAGCGATGAAAAAATGCATGAAATACTCAAACCACTGCTTCAGGAAAGTGGAAATAGTTTAAAACTGCTGAACAATAACCGACCTAATATAATCCTGATAATCACTGAAAGTTTTACAGCCAAAGCCCTGGAAGCTACCGGCGGACAGGCTGATATAATGCCTGAACTTAACCAGCTTGTGAAAGAAGGACTTTTGTTCAGTAATGTTTACGCCGCTTCCGACCGCACCGATAAAGGCATTGCAGCAGTGCTGGCCGGTTATCCTTCGCTTCCCGGATCGAGCCCTTTAAAATATCAGAAACTTACTGAAAAACTGGCATTTATTCCTGACAAACTGAACGCCGAAGGATATACCAGCGAATTTTATTACGGAGGCACCCTTGAGTTCGCCAATTACCGTTCTTTCCTGGTACAGGCTGGTTTTGACAAAATGATTTCGGATAAAGACTTTCCTGCTGCCGACCTTAAATCGAAGTGGGGTGCTTTCGATCATGTGGTTTTCGACCGGTTTCTGGCTGATACACCCGACAGTGACAGTAATTTCTTCAAAACAATACTAACGCTGACCAGTCACGAACCCTTCGAAACTCCGGTTGCGCCGGTTTTTAACGGTAACGATGATGAAACAAAATTCATGAATTCGTTGCATTATACTGACGGAGCCATTGGCAAGTTTATTAAAGAAGCAAAAACCAGGAAATGGTGGAATAACACTCTGGTGGTTATTATTGCTGATCATGGAAGCAGGATGCCGGGGAATTCTGACATTTTTGATAAAGCCAGGTTTCATATTCCAATGATATGGCTAGGAGGAGCGCTTAATACGAAAGATACAATTATTGAAAACCTGGCTTCGCAAACTGACCTGGCGGCAACACTTCTTGCACAGCTGCAGATTAATGCGGATGATTTTAAATTCAGTAAGAACATTATCTCTTCCGGGTATGTTGCTTACTCATTTTTTACTTTCAATAATGGATTTGGATTTCAGAAACCAGGTAAATTATTGTTATACAATACGATAACAAATGTCTTTTCGGATTCGGAGCAATCTGCTGACAGTACTGACGGCAAGCAGGGAAAAGCATATCTGCAGTACTTATACCAGGATACTCATGCAAAGAATAAATGAAAAAGTGCTCAACTGCTATTTTTGTGGGTAGGATAATTTGTCGGAAGCCCGAAGACCGAAGTCGGAAGCTTCTCTGAGACAAATAGCAAATTTCCTGGTGTAAATCCAAATCCAAGATAAATGAATCCGGAATTAAGCAATGCAATAGCTTTTTAACAAGCAAACTGATTATTTCACGACAGGCTTCTTTACCGATAAACCATATCTTTCATATTCTATCTTAACGATTGAAGCGGGTTCATTTCCATCATCTCCAACCTGGGTAACTTTCGAATATATCTGGGGATATTTTTCCTGGATAAAAGCCATGTAACGCTCAACGGTATTTATGATCATTCCGTCCTTTACGGTGCTGTTGCGGCGAAGGTTTGCAGTAAGAATATGAGTTACACCGGCATTCTGCAATTGCGTCAGCAACGAGTCGGGATAATATAATTTCATTTCTTTTGCTTCACCGATTTTTTGTTTAAAACTACTCACTGACGAAGTGTAATTAAATCCGGCAGCTTTAATTTTTTCTTCCAGGCCCACTTTAGCTGCTTCGCTTAACTTATCAATAAAATACACACTATCTTTCACAAAAAGCAAAGCCAATTGGTTTTCTTTCAATATTTTATATAAATCCGGTGATAGCTGTCTTCCGTTAAAATCCGAATAGTTGAAAACCATGTAAGCGGATTCGTTTTTCTGCCAGTTCTCGAAAAACAAATCAGTATTATAAGTTGGTAATTGCATGATACCATAGAAGTTACGTCCTTTACCATAGATAAAAGAAATGGATGGTTTACGGCATGCAACTATAGCATCTTCAGGAAGATTTGTAGCAGCCCATTCGCTGGCTTTGAGGTAATTTTTCCAATCGGGAGTTAACCCTCCGTACATCCCAATGATTTTACGGTTTTCCTTAACGGCACCGGCAGTTACAGCCAGACTCTGGAAGAAAACCACCAAAGCAAGCACCGGAATTGCTATCTGAAGAATTTTGTATCGTTTTAGTGTTGAGATATAATAAACACATGAAAACAAAATCAGCAATAACATTGGAACGGCAGGTATGATAAGCCGGTTCTGGTCCCACTTTACCTGTAATATTATAAATGAAACCAGTAAAAATGCGCCGGTAACCAATGCTGTAAAAAACAGGTATTTATTCTTGCGGAAAGTTAGTATCAGCGACCCTAACGCCAGTAAATAAATCAGCAACGTGACTATCGGGTTTACTGTCATAATTGGTTCTGCTTTCCTTAATCCGATGAGAGAAACAAAATGTTTCGAAAGGTAAAGGTTCGAATTGCCTGTTAAGCGTGAGAAATAACCAGCCAGATCCTCTTTCCCAGCCTGCGGATTGTAATAATCTTTATTTGATAAACTGGAGCCCTGCGACGAGAATTGTAAACCGCCTTCGTCCCACAACATATATTTAACACCCTGAAATACAAGCATCAACAGTCCAAAAGCAACAATTGAGTAAACCAGGTTTTTCCATTGACCACGTAATAAAAAATACCCGGTAACAGCCATAACTGCTGAATAACCGGCATTTTTAGTCAGAACCAGCGCAAGCAAACTTACTGCCAGTATCAAATGACGCGTAATATCCTGTTTTTGTGTCGCAACTTTCTCAACATCTATAAATTTTCTGAAAAATACCAGAACAAGAATCATCTGCACCAGGATATAAAAAGCTTCGTTATAAGTCTGGCTTCCATAATAAAGCAGAAAAGAGTTTACACTCATTGCAAGTAAAGTAATTACCAGTAGAGTGGAAGGAATCCTGGTTCGGAAAGCAATATAAAACAAGTACATGAAACCCAGTACCGAAATAAGCGACAAAACTTTGAGCGGAACAAGGCTGATACCAAAAACTGCTACAAAAATTGAAAGCACCATTGGGTAAAGCGGTCCCTGGAAAGCCGGATATTTAAACGAATGCAAGAAGTCGGAAGCCCTGATTATATAAAAGGAATCGTCACCTGAAAGGCTCACGCGTGAGTCGAAAAGCAATAAGCTGAAAAGAAAAGTTATTCCAATAATCACCCATATCAGCCAGCCTAATCGTTTATCAAGGAATCCATTCATAACTCCAAGTAAATCTTTAGTTTCAGAAACTATACCCTCTTTTTTAACTGCAGCGGGTGCCTTTTTCATTTCTTTAGTATTTTCAGTTTTCTTTGCCATGCTTCCGGTTTCAGGATAAATAAACAAAACGAGTGCAAATATCTGCAATTTTCCCGAATGAAAAATTTTAAACCCCGAAAACGAAAATGCTGCATTGCAATAGCCTTTAACCTGAATACCCAGAAACCCATATCGGGATTCACAAACTCCTTCCATTATAAGCGATATGCCTATATATTGCTTTATTTTGCTGCTATTAATCAAGGCAGTAAGCCATATTTTTTTTGTAGATTTGCTTTTTTAAAGCAAGCTGAACAATAAGTATGAAGAAAGAAGATATAAGGAACTTTTATTCGAAAACAGCTGCTTCGCGCAGCAAGTGGGTAAGGATGAATAGTTTCTATCATAAATCGCTCGAAAAATATATTTCATCCATAATCCCTGAAGGCAAGCGCATACTCGAAATCGGATGCGGCAGCGGCGATCTTTTGCATTCAACCCGACCTTCGTATGGTGTTGGGATCGATTTTGCACCTGCACATATCGAAACGGCTATAAAAAAGTATCCGGATCTCATTTTTAAGGTTGATGATATTGAAGAGCTTCAGCTGAATGAAATTTTCGATTACATCGTACTTTCAGATTTAACTAACTGCTTGTGGGATGTGCAGACGGCATTTCACAATATTAAAAAACTTTGCCATCCACAAACGCGAATCGTTATATCGCAATACAATTATATGTGGGAGCCTGTTTTGAGAGCCGGCGAATTTTTCCGGCTTAAATTGAGGCAGCCTGCCCAAAACTGGTTTTCGAACAGCGATACATGCAATCTGCTTGATCTTGAAGGATTTCAGGTAATTCGTATCGAACGGAAACTGATGTTCCCGAAATACATCCCTGTTATAAACCTGATTTTCAACAAATTTCTGGCCAACTTACCGTTGTTTAACAGGTTAGACCTCGTTAATCTTATCATTGCCCGACCTTTGCTTAGCGACGATCAGCAGTATAGTGTCACCATTGTAGTGCCGGCCCGGAATGAGAAAGGTAATATCGAAAATGCCATTCTGCGCACTCCCCTGTTTGGCACCCACCAGGAATTTGTTTTTATCGAAGGACATTCGGCCGACAATACCTATGAGGAAATGCTCCGGATCAAAGAAGCCTATCCTCAAAAGGATATTAAAGTTCTGAGACAGAGCGGCAAAGGGAAAGGCAATGCCGTGCGCGAAGCCTTTGAAGCCGCAACCGGCGAAATACTTATGATCCTTGATGCTGACCTCACAATGCCTCCCGAGGAATTGCCAAAATTTTACGATGCCTTGCGGTATAACAAAGGCGAATTTATAAATGGAAGCCGCCTGGTGTATCCAATGGATAAAAATGCCATGCGTTTTCTTAACCTGTTGGGAAATAAGTTTTTTGGTATGGTTTTCACCTATTTACTCGGACAAAGACTGAAAGATACGCTTTGCGGAACTAAAGTTTTGTATAAGAAAGACTACGATCAGATAGTACGCAACCGGCATTATTTTGGCAATTTTGATCCATTCGGGGATTTCGACCTTATATTCGGAGCAGCAAAGCTAAACCTGAAAATTACCGAAATCATTATCCGTTACCGCGACAGGGAATATGGAAGTACGCAGATCAGTCGCTTCAGTCATGGCTGGCTGCTAATCAAAATGACACTTTTCGCAGCCCGAAAACTCAAATTTTTCTAACACTTACAACATTTGTTATATATTGAGGTTTATACATTCAAAAGCCATAGACACATGAACCACCATATATTCAAAACTTTTATTTCTGCTTTACTATTTGTTGCGCTGCTTGCTGCATTTTCGTGCAAGCATGATCCTGATCCTGTAGGAGTTTTACCCCCTGTTGATACTACAGGAAATAATACCGGAACTCAATGCAGCCCCGACACTGTATATTTTGTACAGCAGGTTTTACCGATATTTCAATCAAGTTGTGCCATGAGCGGCTGTCACGATGCAGGCTCAGCCAACGAGGGCATAATCCTCGACAGCTATGCGAATATTATCAGTACCGGTGGAATTAATGTTAATAATCCGGCCGGCAGCAAAATATATGAGGCTATGACAGAAAGTGATCCGGAAGACCGTATGCCTCCGCCGCCTGCAGCACCAATGTCAAGTGCGCAATTGGCTGTTATTTCGAAATGGATCGGACAAGGCGCAAAAAATAATAGTTGTATAGCAAGTGGTTGTGATACAACCAATGTAAAATACTCAACACATATCAAACCACTGATACAGAATAGCTGCCAGGGTTGCCACAGCGGTGCAGCACCAGGCGGTGGAATAGACCTGGCAACCTATACAGGTGTAAAGGCAGTTGCTGATAACGGCAAGTTATTCGGATCAATCAGTCATCTTACAGGTTACAGCCCCATGCCTAAAAATGGCAATAAACTATCTGATTGCCAGATCAATATGGTTAATATCTGGATTAACAGCGGTTCGCCGGAGAATTAATTAATGAGGAAATAGTTAATGGGAAATAGATGATTTTACATTCCAATCATTTTCCATTAACTATTTTTTGTCATTTACAAATTACTGAATTCCAGCTTACTATCTTTAACACTAATCACTATTTTCTTATCCTTACGGATTTCGTCAGCGAGAATCATTTTAGATAGTTTGTTCAGCACTTCACGTTGAAGCACTCGTTTGAGCGGTCGGGCACCATACTGCGGATCGTACCCTTCGGCTGCAATTAACTGAATTGCTTCGTTAGTTACGTCTAAATGGATATCATTGGCGATCAGCATTTCTTCAATCTTTTTGAGCTGCAGACGCACTATTTCGGCTATCTCTTTTTCCGTAAGCGGTGTGAACATAATCACCTCATCAATCCGGTTAAGGAATTCGGGCCTGATAGACTTTTTGAGCAGATCAAAAACTTCTTCACGGGTTTGATCTAACACTTTTTCGCGGTTAGTGGAGTTGATAGACTTTAGTTTATCCTGAATCAACATCGATCCGATATTGGAGGTCATTATGATTATTGTATTTCTGAAATCAGCCGTACGGCCTTTGTTATCAGTCAAACGGCCATCATCCAGAACCTGCAGAAGGATGTTGAACACATCAGGATGAGCTTTTTCCATTTCATCGAACAGAACAACCGAATACGGTTTACGCCGCACTTTCTCAGTCAGCTGTCCACCTTCGTCGTAACCCACGTAGCCCGGAGGCGCTCCAACGAGCCGCGAAACAGAATGACGTTCCTGGTATTCGCTCATATCGATCCGCACCATGGCATTTTCGTCGTTGAACATATAATCGGCGAGGGCCTTGGCAAGTTCAGTTTTTCCAACGCCAGTAGTTCCAAGAAAAATAAATGATCCCATCGGGCGTTTTGCATCCTGAAGCCCTGCCCTGCTGCGGCGGATAGCATCTGAAATGGCTTGTATGGCCTCATCCTGACCAATGACGCGTTTGTGCAGTTCGTCTTCGAGATGAAGCAGTTTTTCGCGCTCACTCTGCAACATTCGCGAAACCGGAATGCCTGTCCATCGGGCAACAATTTCTGCAATCTCCTCAGCACCAATTTCTTCTTTAACCAATGCCGAATTTACCTGCATCAGGTTGAGTTCTTTTTTGAGCTGTTCGAGCCTTTCGACAGCTTCCTGGGTTTTTCCGTAACGCAATTCAGCAACCAGGCCATAATTGCCTTCACGCTCAGCTTGTTCAGCTTCGAATTTATAGGATTCTATGTTCTTTTTCTGCTGTTGTATGCCGTTTACGAGGTTTCGTTCAGCTTCCCATTTCGCTTTCAGAGCTTTACGGATTTCATCGAGATTGGCAATTTCTTCGGTGAGTTGTTTCAGCTTTACTTCATCTTTTTCACGTTTTATCGCTTCTCGTTCAATTTCCAGCTGACGGATACGGCGTTCCTTTTCGTCGAGTTCCTCAGGAACGGAATTAATCTCAAGCCTCAGTTTTGCAGAAGCTTCATCAATAAGGTCGATGGCTTTATCAGGAAGAAACCTGTCGGTAATATACCGCTGCGATAGTTCGACTGCAGCAATAATTGCTTCGTCCTTAATGCGCACCTGGTGGTGAGTTTCGTATCGCTCCTTCAATCCACGAAGAATTGATATAGCATCCAGTTTGTCAGGTTCATTTACCATTACAACCTGGAAACGGCGTTCAAGTGCCTTATCTTTTTCAAAATATTTCTGATACTCATTAAGTGTTGTAGCTCCAATTACATGCAAATCGCCCCGGCTAAGCGCAGGCTTCAGGATATTGGCAGCATCCATGGCACCTTCGGAAGCACCGGCTCCCACAAGGGTATGAATCTCGTCGATAAATAAAACCACTTCACCATCCGAAGCTATTACCTCTTTTACAACACTTTTCAAACGTTCCTCAAACTCACCTTTGTATTTTGCTCCGGCAATAAGCGAACCCATGTCTAAGGAAAAAATAAGTTTATTCTTGAGATTTTCAGGCACATCGCCGCTAATAATCCGGTGAGAGATACCTTCGGCAATGGCTGTTTTACCAACGCCGGGTTCACCGATAAGAATAGGATTGTTTTTGGTCCGGCGGGTTAAAATCTGCAAAACGCGTCGGATTTCTTCATCGCGGCCAATTACAGGGTCAAGTTTGCCTTTGCGTGCAAGATCGTTAAGATTTCGGGCATATTTATTCAGCGCATTGTAGGTTTCCTCCGAAGTTGCGCTGGTTGCTGACGAACCTTTACGCAATTCAATGATAGCCGATTTCATATCCTTCTCGCTGGCACCCAGTTGCTTCATGAGTTTGGAAACATTGTCGTTCGACATCAGTATCCCTAGCATGATCAGTTCGATGGTAATAAACTCATCACCAAACTCTTTCAGCAAAGATTCAGCTTTCTGAAGTGCTTTTGAAGTATCATTTGAAAGAAACTGTTCACCACCCTGTACTCTAGGTAATGATTTGAGAATCGAATCAATGCCTTTTTCGAAAGAGGCGAAATCAATACCCAGCTTGTTGGTCAGAAAACGAATAATACTATCGTCAGCCGAAAGCATCCCTTTCACAAGATGTGCATTTTCGATTGACTGATTCTGGTTGGTGGCAGCAATCTGCTGAGCCTGCTGAACAGCTTCCTGTGCTTTAATTGTATATTTACTGAAGTTCATTGTAGTGGAAATTAATCTATTTTATTTCTTCAAGAAATAGGCCATAAAGCTAATTGCAATAAATTTTGCCATTGTGTCAATATAATTTCATGCAAATATGTCATATTGGCGCATATTAAAATTGTATAGAGAAATTATGTTTCTAATATTTTTCATAAAGCTATCCTGATATTCTATATTTTTGCTTTAAACAATATAGCCAATTGATTTTCATTCAATAACAAACGCCCCATTATGCATAAAACACATTTACTTCCACTGGTTTTACTTTTTATCAGTTTGATCTCTTATTCTGCCCGGGCTCAGGATCAAAGCATCCAACGTACATTTAAGATCGCTGCCCTTGCAAAATCGTTCAACGAAGGATTTCAAAGGAATACCGGTAAAAACGAATTCAGCTACCAAAGTCTTCGTGATGATGTAACTGAAAGTATGTTAACACGTTGTACTGACGGAACGCTTGCCATTGAATGGGAAACTTCTCCTGCTACCCAAAGCTTAAAAGCGGGCGCAGGATTTATCTGGCTGGCTGCGGTTGATCATACTACGGAAGGCAAAAAATTCAGTGTTTATGTAAACGATATACTTCGTTTTACTTTTATTTCGTCGGGTAACCCTGAGCGGGAATTCGCAGGTGAAGATGGAGGGAAAATGGGTTTCACGGGAATTTCGACTGACCAACATGGTGATTTTCATGGATATATGTGGACCTGGTTACCCGAAAGCTGGCTGATTGCCGGGAAACCACAATCCATTAAAATTGTTGGGGAAGCAGCGGGCTCCAATTCGTGGATTATAGTTTTTCAGGCTAAAGATGCCCTCGCCTACCTCTTGAATTCAGCAAAATACAGCACTTGGTCGGAACTTATCGCTACACCAAATAACAAAACTTATCAAACCACATTGAATGCTCCGCTTACAAAAGCAGGTGAGAAAATAACCATAAAATATGGAAAGGAAGAGCAATCAGTACTATTAATTGCCGGAATTGAAAATTGCTCAGTTTCGTTTTCACTTCCAAAATCGGTAAAAGGCAAGAGTATTTCGATAAAAGACGCAACAGGGAAAATACTTTCAGTGGCTGAATTCGGAGCGATTGAATCTCAGACCATTATGATACCCAAATCATTGCTGACAATCGAAACCTCTGTTGAAGGAGAAATCATAAAGGTAAAAACACTCCGGACATACAAACCGGCAACTATTGAAAGTATGGCTGCGCTGGCACAAAGCCCGGCTGCAAAAGGCAATATCTACCTTATGAATTCCAGTCACCAGGATATTGCGTGGATGGATTCGCCCGAAAACTGTGTTATTCTGCGCGATACCATGCTCCTCACTCCTTTGTTCGAAATCGGTTCGCGTGATCC
Source organism: uncultured Lentimicrobiaceae bacterium (assembly GCA_964583325.1). Taxonomy (GTDB): domain Bacteria; phylum Bacteroidota; class Bacteroidia; order Bacteroidales; family UBA4417; genus UBA4417. The sequence continues at coordinate 4,523 of CAZOXJ010000059.1, read as the reverse complement.
TGAATACAGGTTTGATGTGGAGGATGCGCTTATGATCAAGGAATATATTACCCGCCATCCCGACAAACGATCGCTGGTACAACAAATGCTGAACAATGGAAATATTTCCTGCGGATCAACCTACACGCAACCGTATGAGGAATTGTATTCGGGTGAGGCCCTGGCCCGTCAGTTTTATTTTGGTGCCCGCTGGCTGAAAAAAGAATTCGGATATGCTGCAAACACCTATTGGAATGTTGATGTTCCCGGCCGAAGCCTTCAGATGCCGCAGATAATGCGTAAAGCTGGCACTAAAAACCTGATGCTAAGCCGGCAGGAGAAGGGACTTTATCATTGGTATAGTCCCGACGGATCGTATATTACGGCTTATTCGCCCGGACATTATGGCGATGCTTATGTGCAACTGAACAAGACTTTTTACGATGCTGCGCTGTTTATTTCGCAACAGGCACTCTATTTCAACAAGTATTATCACACGGAAACCCGCAATCCGGTTACACCAATCCTTTCGGACTGGGACATGAGTGCTGCCAGGGACTACAGTACTATCATCAAACAATGGGAGGATATTAACAAGCTCGAAATAAATGACAATCAAACTATTACAGCTGAACTTCCCAAATTCAAAAAAGTTACTGCTCCTGAATTTTTTGATGCTGTTGAAAAAGAGAAAACCAAAATACCTGAAATCAGGGGCGAGAGGCCGGCATTGTGGCTCTATATCCATGGACCAACGCATTACAAAGCAATTACCGCGAGCCGCGAAGCAGATATCCTGTTACCCATGGCCGAAAAGTTTGCTACTGCAAATGCATTGGTAAAAGGTAGTTTTGATATGTATCCTTATGAACGGCTCAATACAGCATGGGAAGCAAAAATATATCCCGATCACGGCTGGGGCGGAAAAAACGGACAGATTACCGATGACCTGTTTCTTGAAAAATATCAATTTGCCCGAAACGAAGCAAAAGCAATTCTCGACCTGACACTGAACGAACTTGCATCTTCCGTTCAAACTAACCCGGAAAGAGGAAAGCCGGTAGTAGTTTTTAACAGCCTGAACTGGAAGCGCAGCGGAATGATAACCACGCAAATAGCATACGAAAAAGGCAAGGAAATTAGTGTAACAGACTATGCAGGCAAAGTTTGCAACCACACGTTTTCCTCATCAGGGAAACTCCATTTTTTTGCTGAGAACATTCCGGCATGTGGTTTTAAAACATTTTATTTAAACGAGAGAAAGGAAGATGTAAAGTCCTCAACAACTGATATTTCTGAATTGGCTGTACCACTGGAAATTGAAAATAAGTTTTACAAAATCAGCTTTTCAAATGGTGGTATCAGCAGTATTTTCGACAAAGAACTTAACAAGGAAATACTGGATACGAAAAAATTTCTGGGCGGTGAAGTATTTACTATGCGCTCCGTAGGCACAGGAGCCGGTGAGTTTGCTGACATTCAGCTTCCTACAATGGAAGGATTTGATAAAACAAGCCTGCACAATACTAAATGGAAACAACTGGAGAACAACAAGTTATTTTCAAAATACAGTTTCCGATGCCCCATACGCAATGCGGTAATTGAGGAAACAGTAACGCTGTATCACAACGAAAAGCGCATCGATTTTAATGTTTCCCTGTTAAACTGGGATGGCGAAATTTACCGCGAATTCCGCATGGCAATGCCATTGGCAATTACTGATGGGCAGGTGAGTTACGAAGTTCCGTTTGGTGTGTTGAATGTGGGTAAGGATGAGATGGCCGGCACTCCCGGCGAGCGACATAAAACCGAATGCCGGGATATGCATCCGCGTGGCATTCAAAACTGGATCAGCGCTAGTGATGATAAAACAGGAGTAACTTTGAGCTCTTGTGTGGCCGTTGCTGACTGGATTGACCCAACCAGCGATCCGGTTCAGAACATTGTATTGCAACCATTGCTGATGGCTGCCAGGCGTAGTTGTCATGGCGAAGGAAACGAATACCTGCAAACGGGCGATCACCATTTTGCCTTTTCGCTGACCTCGCACATGCCAGGCTGGCAGAATGGGTATAGGAAAGCAATGGAAGCCAATGAAGACATGCCGGTCGTTTTAAATCCAAATATGTACAAAAACGCTTCTCTTCCGGCTGAGCTGAGTTTCTTCTCAACTGATAAAGATAACCTGCTGATTTCTACTGTTAAAAAGTCAGAAGAGAACAATGGATTTGTGATAAGAGTGTATGATATTGAAGGTAAAGATTCGGAATCAAAACTAAATTTCTTCAAACCAGTAAAATCCGGATGGCAAACCGATTTACTTGAGTACCCAAAGAATACAATTGTTACCAGCAGAAATGAAGCAGCAATTAAAGTTGGTCATCATGCTATTGAAACGTACCTTTTCGAATAGTTAGCGGCTGTTTCCCCGCCAGTTACTTCCAGGTAATAATCCCGGAACCAAATACTAAAAAGGCTGCCCTTATAGAGCAGCCTTTTCTTTTTAGTCGAACGGGTTTATCAGAGTGCCCCTTCGTCATAAGCCTGTTCCCCATGCAAAGCAGCATCAAGGCCTATCATTTCATCTTCTTCGCTAACTCTTACTTTAGTAAAATAATTGATCAAAATCAGCATGATATAAGTAAATATGAAAGCATAAGCTGAGGCTGCAACAACGGTGATAACCTGTTTCATAAAAAAGGAGAAATCGCCGTAAATCAATCCGCTATATGCCTGACCTGTAACGGCATTAGTTCCGGCATAAGCAAAAACGCCCAGCAGAATAGTTCCGATAAATCCACCTACGCCGTGTACGCCCCAAACATCGAGTGCATCGTCCCATTTCATTTTATTCTTGAGCTGAACAGCCAGATAACAAGCAACCCCGGCCACTATTCCAATTATCGGCGATGCCCATATAGGAACAAAACCGGCACAAGGTGTTATGGTTGCCAAACCTGCAATGGAACCCGTTAGTAGCCCGACAAACTTAGGTTTTCCTTCGCGGTACCATTCAATAGCCACCCAGGCCATTGTTGCAAAAGATGCTGCGATATCAGTATTCAGGAAAGCCAGGGATGTAACTCCGTCAACCTGCAATTCGCTGCCGGCATTAAAACCATACCAGCCGAACCAAAGCAAACCGCTTCCGATAGCTACCAAAGG
>CAZOXJ010000059.1:0-1279 GCA_964583325.1 uncultured Lentimicrobiaceae bacterium | reverse complement strand
CCGGTAATAAGCGCGGGAGTAATGATGGCAAACATCATCTGATAAGCGATAAAAACGATTTCAGGAATTTTATTATTCCCGGCATACATGGTATCCATTCCTATTCCAGCCAGGAAAGCTTTGTCAAGGTTACCAAGCAATCCGCCTTCGCCACCGCTGAAGCAGAGTGAATAACCAAAAGTCACCCAAAGCACGGTTGTCCAACCAAGGGAAACAAAACTTTGAATCATAATACCTAATATGTTACGCTTCGATGCCAAACCGCCATAAAAGAAGGCCAGTGCAGGTGTCATTAACATAACCAGGCTTGTTGCAAGAAGCATAAAGCCTGTTGAACCAGTGTCAATCATATAAAATTGATTTAGTAAGAGTTTGAGAATTATTTGTTCGTTAGCTTAATTTAATTGATTCATTCTAAAAGGAAATTCCAAGAACCAGGTATGCTTTCTCCTGCTGCGGATTAAAAATGAGTGACGACCGCAAGGTGGTTTTCAGTTTTTCGGAAAATTCAATGGTTTTATAACCTGTGAGGCCCAGATTTACAACACCAAATCCGGTAACGTTACCATAACCATCGCCATAGTAACCATCAGCAGGTGTCATTCCTATAAAGGCATCAAAATTATAGTCGCTTACCTCAAATGCATACCCAAGCTCGATGTAGGTTGAATAGTTATTTGCTGGTGTGGTTTCCACCTCATCCTCAACATACTTTTTGTCAGCACCATACATCATGGTGGCAACCGTAACTTTAAGCGGTATTTTTGTAAATGTATAAGCCAGACTACCTTCCAGAATATGCCCGGTTGTTTCATTTTTATAACTAAAATATGGTTTCGAAGACCAGCCGGCATCCCAATAATAATCAGTAAAAGTGGCAGTTAAACCTTTGAATGTATATGCGGCATAAAGATCTAATTCCTGGTAAACTCCTGAAAAATCAGTTGATCCCCACGCACCTACTTCAAGTCCGCCGAAAACAAAACCGAGTGTTGGCTGAATGTTAGGAGCCAAAGCAGTATTACCGCCATTAGAAGTATAAGCAGGCGATCCCCGCCAGATGTAACTACTCACCAGTTCAGCTGATGCTTTGAGCGAAAAATTGCTTTTCTCCTGCGAAATGGAAGTTTTAGCTGTTAGTACAAAAGCCACAGCTACCAGTAATTTGAGGGTTCTCATTTTCATTTGATGCGTTTTTTAGAATTATTATCTGCACCAAAAGTATGTATTCGATTCTGAACCGGCAATCAAGTATAATACTGAATTTTTAAGCTGAATA
>CAZOXJ010000058.1:2770-20328 GCA_964583325.1 uncultured Lentimicrobiaceae bacterium | reverse complement strand
CTTTTACCACTTTTAAAAACTCATCAAACAAATACTCACTGTCCGTCGGGCCGCTGGAGGCTTCGGGGTGAAACTGGACTGAGAAAACAGGGCGGGTTTTATGTTTAATACCTTCGTTTGTCCCATCGTTAAGGTTTACAAATAAAGGCTCCCAATCGGCTGAAAGTGAATCGGTATCGATGGCAAAACCATGATTCTGCGAAGTAACAAAAGCTTTATTGGTACCACATTGCAACACAGGCTGGTTGTGGCTACGGTGCCCGTATTTCAGTTTATAGGTATCAGCACCAGAGGCAAGGGCAAGTAACTGGTTTCCAAGACAAATTCCAAAAATCGGGATGTCCTGCTTAAGCGAAACGGAAAGGTGTTTTATTGTAGCCTCACACATTTTCGGGTTACCCGGACCGTTGGAAATAAACAATCCGTCGTACTTTTCCTTGGAGTAATCATAATCCCACGGAACACGAACCACGGTAGTATCGCGTTTCAGGAAATGGCGGATAATATTGTATTTTACACCACAATCGACAAGCAGAATGCGGGTTGAACCATTTCCGTAGGTGATAACTTTGTCGGTACTCACATTGGCAACCAGGTTTTCGTTATTGGGATCATGAAAGCCGGGATCATCGTTTCCGAAAACAATTTTACCCATCATAGCACCTTTTTCGCGAATGATTTTGGTTAACTGACGGGTATCGATACCATACAAACCGGGTATTTTATTTTCGGTAAGCCAGTCGCCCAGACTTCGCTTTGCGCTCCAGTGGCTGTACTCTGCCGAATAATCCGAAACAATAATTGCGGTTACCTGAATATGCTCCGATTCGAAAAAATCGGGAACGCCATCGGTGGTGATTGCTTCGGGAACACCGTAATTACCTATCAACGGGTATGTTGCAACTAAAATCTGACCTGCATAGGAGGGATCTGACAAACTTTCGGGATAACCCGTCATGGAAGTATTAAATACAACCTCTCCGGCAACTGAACCTTCGAAACCAAAGGATTTTCCGATAAATTCAGTGCCATCTTCAAGTACTAACCGAGCTGTGATTTCTTTTGCCATTATGCTGAATTTCTGTTAATTACTGAATAAATCGTATTTTGTAAGCTACTCATGGGTTTGCAAAATTTTTTCAGGCATAAGCCTGAAGTTTAAATTTTAAAATCCATTGATTTTAATGATGAGTTAAACTTTGCACAAGATTAGGGATTGCTGATACTATCAACAATCCCTGTGTTTACTGGCTGGTGATACTTTTACGTTAGTATCCCTGATGAATTGCCAGAGAAAAAACAAATACTCCGCCTAATTGCCTCCGATGATCTGCATCAGTTCATCCAGCTTTGGCGAAAGGATAATTTCTGTCCGCCTGTTTTTTGCTTTGCTGGCAGCCGAAGTATTAGGCTCAACCGGTAAAAACTCACCACGACCGGAGGCAACCAATCGTTTAGGATTTATTTTTCCGTTTGCAAGTAATATTTTCACAATGGAAGTTGCGCGCATCACACTCAGGTCCCAGTTGTCCTTCACCTGGTTTTGACCGGTAAGCGGAACATTATCTGTATGACCTTCTATCAGCACATTGATATCAGGATTTTTCTCCAGCACTTTAGCAAGATCCTTGAGGGCAGAAACTCCTTCGCTGCTCACATCCCATTTGCCTGAGGCAAACAGGAGTTTTTCGTCGAGCGAAACGTATACTTTACCATCTTTCATATGTACGGTAAGTCCTTTGCCCTCGAAACCCATAAGCGCATCGGAAACTGCTTTGCGGAGGGCATCCGTTATCGAATCTTTTTTGCGGAGTGCCGACTGTAGTTCAGCCAGGTTTTTCCCTTTGATATCAAGTTCACTCTGAAGTGCCCTTAGCCTGTCCTCACGGGCAATCAGGTCATCCTGTGCCGTTTTCAGTTCGGCCATAATTTTTTCGGCATCATCGGAGCTGGCCATAAACTGCCTTTTGAGCAATTCGTGCGAACGGTCGAGTTCGTTGTAATCGGCTGTGAGAACACGCAACAGTGAACCCAGGCGCGAAGTATCCGATTTCAGCTGGGTAACTTCCTTTTTAAAACGCTGATTGTCGAACGAAAGTTCATTCACCAGCGTTCCAAGCGAATCGGCTTTAGCATTCAGCCGCGAACTTTCCTCGTTGCATTTTGCAGTAAGCGCGTTGTATTTTTTCGTGGAAACACACGATGCGAATGTACCAGCCAATACTACAAATAGTATCAGCCTGATTGCTTTTTTAAAATTCGGGTGACTCATATGCCAGGGTTAATGTATTAAATACGAAGTGTTTAACTAAAACTAATTTCCAACAACGAAGGACAATGATCGGAATGCACAGCTTGTGGCAGTATAACAGCACGTTGCATATTTTTTTCAAGTTCATCGCTTACCATGTGATAATCAATCCGCCAGCCAAGGTTACGGCTGCGGGCCCCTGCCCGGTAGCTCCACCATGTGTAATGATGAGGTTCCTTAACAAAATACCTGAACGAATCGATAAAACCGCAATTCAGGAAACCGGTAACCCATTCGCGTTCTTCGGGAAGAAATCCGCTGCTAGTAGCATTACGGATAGGGTCGTGGATATCAATGGGCCTGTGGCAAATATTGTAATCGCCTGAAATCACCAGGTTGGGGCGCGTTTTTTTTAATTCGAGAATGTAGTTTTGAAAATCAGCAAGCCACTGCATTTTGAAGGCCTGCCTGAAATCGCCGGTTGTACCCGATGGATGATAAACCGAAATTATTGTTTTATCCCCATAATCAGCTCGGATAAGCCTTCCTTCGTAATCGTATTTTTCAATACCCATTCCATAAACAACTTTATCGGGCTCAATTTTAGTCAGAATACCAACTCCGCTATATCCTTTTTTCTGGGCCGAAAACCAATAGGTATGATATCCCAGTGCCTGAAATTCGACAACCGGGATCTGATCAGGTTGTGCTTTTGTTTCCTGGAGGCAAACCACATCAGGATCAGCAGCTTGCAACCATTCGATAAATCCTTTGCTGATCGCGGCGCGGATGCCGTTTACATTGTATGTGATAATTTTCATGCAAGCTACTTTTTCATAAGTAAAATTAACAGAATATTAGCTTCAAAATCGTCGAACACAGAGAAGTTTTACAGAAATAATCAACAATTAATGAATCTCATAACACTGATTTAATGAAAGTTATAAAACATTCATTGATTTTGTTAAAAAATAGTTGAATTGAGCAGGTCTTTTGATTGAATAATTCCAATTCGACAGCATCAGATATCAGGCTTCAAAAATCGAACAGGTTCCCCTGCAATCGCCATTACATTCAGACAGGCAAGGTTCCGTGTGGATCATAACTTCTGTTTTAGGAAATTGAATTTTAATTTTTTCCGTAATTACATCACAAATATCATGTGCCTGTTTAACAGTAAGATCCTGTTTTACAACAAGATGAAATTCAACAAACCGTTCGGAACCTGCTTTTCTGGTTTTAAAATTGTGAAAATTCATTACCTGCGGGCTCATCTGATCAATAATCAGTTTAATTGCTTTATCCTCTTCTTCGGGCAGACTGGCATCGAGAAGGTAAGTTATGGCTTCGGAAGTCAGCTCCCAGGCTGCTTTAATAATTAGTCCTGCAACCCCCATGGCAATAACAGGATCGATCCAGTGAAGATTAAGCTCAGGCATAACCTGGCGACCAATCATATATAAGGCAAGACCGACAGCAACCCCAGCCGAAGTCCAGACATCGGTGCGCAGGTGCCAGCCATCAGCAAGTAAAGCTGCCGAATCGGTTTCTTTCCCAACCTTAAAAAGCTTCCGTGAAATAAACAGGTTGGTGATGGCCGATATCCCCATCACAATGATTCCCCATTGCAGATTATCAACAGGTTCGGGGAAAATAAGCTTATGAATTGACTCATAAATAATCCAGCCGGCAGCTAAAAAAATTAACAATCCTTCGATAGCGGCTGAAAGATTTTCGAACTTCCCATGACCAAAAGAGTGTTTATCATCAGCAGGTTTACCCGAAGCTCTGACAGCAAAAAAAGCAATAAGGGCAGCCACCAGGTCAACCCCTGAATGAATGGCTTCGGACAGTATGGAAACAGCACCAGAAAGGAGTCCAACAATAAGTTTAAACACTACAAGTATCGAGTTTGAAACTACTGATAATGCAGCAACCCGACTCTTTTTCCTATTTTGACTCATCAGTTCGATTTGATAACAACTTAATTCCCTTTCCCAAACAGGACATAAAAAATCCCTATGGGGTTCAATAGTCCCACAGGGTAAAATATCCTGTTGCCTGCTTAAGCCGGCCCGGCTGCACCTCAATCTGCAACGAGGTCGCCTGTTCAGTTTAAAAGTACAAAATTATTAAGCTTCTTTTAAAACTACAAATACAAATTTAACATTAGAATGATTACAAATAAATTACTGTCGGATTTATGAACTGATCTTTGCTGTAATATTTCTATTTTTGCTTTCACTATGCCTGGAAGCAAATTCTATCAGAAAATTCATTCGTGGAGGTTAAGACACATCTCTCCACGAAATTTTATATTGATGCTCAGCCTTTTAGCCGGGATACTGGGCGGTTTGGCAGGTGTTATGCTGAAAAATGCAGTTCACTTCAGTCATTCCATTTTAATGAGTGTGATCTCAATAAAGAGTTTCAACCTGCTATACCTTGTGCTTCCTTTTATAGGAATTCTGATAACTTACTTATATGTAAAATATATAGTAAAAGACAACATAGGCCATGGAATCAGTCGCATTTTGCAATCGATATCGAAAAGCAACAGTATTATTAAGGCCCACAATATGTACACTTCGCTGATAGCCAGTACTATTACAGTAAGTTTTGGCGGAAGTGTAGGGTTGGAAGCACCAATTGTACTTACCGGTTCGGCAATTGGTTCAAACATTGGGCGTTACCTGCGCCTCGATTATAAAACTATCACTCTTCTGGTTGGCTGTGGAGCCGCCGGTGCCATTGCAGGAATTTTTAAAGCACCGATTGCTGCCGTTATTTTCGCACTCGAAGTATTAATGCTCGATTTAACCATGGCAAGTCTTATTCCCCTGCTGATCTCATCGGCTGCAGGGGCGATACTGGCTTATTTTTTCATGGGTAGCGGCGTTTTATTTTCATTTGCAGTATCCGCTCATCCATTTACGCTGCATAATTTGCCGTTTTACGCAATCCTGGGATTACTCTGCGGAATTGTATCCTTGTATTTTACAAGAGCCAATTTGTCCATCGAAAAACAGTTTCAACGCATGCCAAATGGCATTTCCAGGGTGCTGGCCGGCGGCGCAATAACCAGTTTGCTGGTTTTTCTTTTCCCACCATTATTTGGCGAAGGGTACGAAACACTAAAAAATCTGCTTAATGGCAACGGCATGAATCTTCTCGACGGAAGTATCTTTACTTCAATCGGGAATAATTACTTCCTTATTTTATTTTTCCTCGTGCTGATCCTGATTTTTAAAGTAGTAGCCATGTCGGCAACTACCGGCGGCGGCGGAGTTGGCGGAGTATTTGCGCCATCACTTTTTATGGGTGGAGTTACGGGGTTCTTCCTCAGCAAGGTGGTGAACTTTTTTATGACCGACCGTTTGCCTGAAAGCAATTTTGCCCTTGCAGGTATGGCAGGTGTGATGGCTGCAGTAATGCATGCACCTCTTACAGCCATATTCCTTATTGCGGAAATAACAGGGGGATACCAGTTTTTTGTTCCTTTAATGATAACATCTGTGGTGGCTTATCTGACTGTAATTCCTTTTGAGCCACACTCCATTTATACCAAGCGATTGGCCGAAGCAGGCGAACTGATTACGCATCACAAAGACAAAGCTGTGCTATCGCGACTTTCGATTGAAACGCTGATCGAAAAAAACTTCCTTACTACAGGGCCGGATGTAACATTAGGGGAATTTGTAAAAGTGGTTGCAAAATCGCAACGGAATGTTTTCCCGGTGATTGATGCAGAAAATAATTTCCTCGGTGTAATATTTATTAATGATATAAGACACATTATTTTTGAACATGACCAATACGATACCGTTTACATCCGCAACCTTATGTACATGCCTGATACGCTTGTTAGCCAGGATGCGACCATGGAAGATGTGGCTCAGAAATTTGCCGAAACATCGCATTACAACCTGCCTGTGCTCAACAACGGGAAATACATCGGTTTCGTTTCGCGAGCCAATGTTTTTTCTGCTTACAGGAAATTGGTGAAGGATTTCTCGAATGATTGAGGTGGATTGAAGGGATTGATGAGATTGAGGGGGATTGATGGTATTGAACTTAATTTTTCTGTGCCTCCAATAGTTTAATTGCTTCTTCAACCGTTTCAACCGGAGCCAGGCAATGAGTGCCTGAACAAATATAAATCAGTGTTTTACCTTCAACAAAACGTTTTTCGAAATAGGGCAGCTGACTATCCTTTTTACTGCCGAATATCAAAACCCCCGGTAAGTTTTTCGTGATTAACATTTTTATGACTGTAATTGCTTCGGCCCCGACAACAACAATTACATGCTGATCCTTTGAAGTGCTCATTGCAAGCGAAGCCCAGTTTGCGTAGGCTGCCGGGTAGCGGATAAACCTGGTTTCCATAGCCAGTATCATTTGCCTCGATTTCTCCAGATAATCATTGTTGTGCAGGAAAATCCCAATTGTGTTAAGCACATGAGCCATCACCGAGTTACCCGAAGGAATTACACCATCGTAAATTTCAATTTTCCTTGCAAATACCTGGCTATCCACGTTTTCCGAATACCAGAAAAATCCTGAATTTGAATCATAAAAATGCCCCGATACATAGCGGGCAAACGAATCGGCTTCCTCAAGCCAAAGCACATCCGTGGTAATTGTATATAGCTTTACTAATGCTTCAATAGTAAAAGCGTAATCATCTAAAAAAGCATGAATCTGCGCTTTCCCGGCTTTCCAGGTGTGATAGAGACCAGCGTCTTTTCGCTTCAGGTTTTGCAGGATAAAATCAGCCGCGGTAACTGCATCCTGCAGGTATTCGTCGGTACCGAGAGCCACTGACGCATCAATTAATGCGCTGATCATCTGAGCGTTCCAGGCTACAAGCATTTTATCATCTAATCCGGGAGCAGGTCTTGATGAGCGAATTTTCAGCAATTCGTTACGACAAAAAGAGGTGAGAGCAGTGAGTTCGCTAACTGAAAGGAAATGCTGCTGTGCAAACAATTCATCACTGGCCGGACGAAGGAGAATATTCCGGCCATGCTCCCATAAACCTTGTGCATCAATACCAAAATATTCAGCAGCCAGCGGTGCATAATGGCCAAGCGCATCATTAAATTCGGCGGAAGTCCAGGTATAAAACAATCCTTCTTCCCCTTCGCTGTCCGCATCCAGGGCTGAATAAAATACACCTTCGGGTGCCGTAAGTTCGCGTTTTACAAATGCGATAGTCTGCTCAATAACATCTTTATACAAAATATTTCCTGTTGCCACGTAAGCCGATGAATACACGCTGATGAGCTGCGCATTATCGTACAACATTTTTTCGAAATGCGGCACTTTCCAATCACTATCCGTTGAATAACGGGCAAAACCTCCGCCGGCCTGATCGTAAATACCTCCACGTGCCATATTATCAAGCGAAACTTCCACTAAATTTAAAGCAGTTTCGTCGTTTCGGCTAACCGCATATTGTTGCATAAACTTCAAAACAACAGGCATCGGGAATTTAGGAGCACCCCGCATCCCTCCTTTTTCATGATCAAAGGCATTATGCAACACGGAATATACATCGCTGAAATTATACTCAGTGTCAACAGTTCCTGCTTCTTCGTTAAGTAAAAAATTTTGGCGGGCCACTCCTCCGGCTATTTCGGTGGCCTGGTTTTCGATATCCGCGTACCTGTTGCGAAACAATTCATTTACATTCAGAAGCAACTGTTCCCATTGATCGGGCCTGAAATATGTTCCGCCCCAGAAAGGTCTGCCATCAGGCAAAGCAAAACAATTGAGCGGCCAGCCACCGTTGCCATGAATCTGCTGAACGGCATCCATAAAAACATGATCCACATCCGGGCGTTCCTCACGGTCCACTTTCACACAAATGAAATGCGCATTCATCAATGCAGCAATTTCTTCATTTTCAAATGATTCGTGCTCCATAACATGACACCAATGGCAAGAGGAATACCCGATGCTGATCAATAAAGGTTTATTTTCAAGCTGCGCCCGTGTAAAAGCTTCTTCTCCGAAAGGCAACCAATTAACCGGGTTGTGCGCATGTTGCAGAAGATAAGGACTTGACTCGTGTATAAGTTGATTTGTATATGGCATGATTTCGACTGAGAAGTAATTTAAAAAACGAAACCAAAAAGTTGCTAAGGACAGATGTCATTTCGCAATTCCGGTTATTCGCAGTAAAGCTGTAATGTGACAAAATTAACATTTTAAATTCCCAAAAGTTTGACTGGCTGATTTTAGGGACAGGAAATCGTTTTAACATTTGAAGGACAAGAAAATCAAGCGGATTTTTGTAAATTCTACGGTCAATTTACAAAAAAGAAACAAAACCCGTTTTGACTTCCCCAATTTATTTACATACATTTGTTACATATTTCCCGGATAACCTTACTTGTTGGTTTCTAAAGATTTGATCCTGGTATGTGATCCTGGCAATTGCCCTTGATTAGCAGAAAAATACAAAATGCGTAAACTCTTTACACACCGTTCTGCGAATCATATCTTATTTTTAAAATAGTATCTGATGTCATATTTTTCACTACCGGCAGCTAGTAGCAACAAATTTTTATCCCATATTTCATTTTATAAACGTAACATTAAGTTCAAACATGTGCAGTATCATAGCGAAATACACCAAACTCCCCATTCTGGTTTTACTTTTATTGAGCTCAAAAAGCAGTTTTACGCAGCAATATTTTGTTAAATCTTATACTATTGAAGATGGTTTGCCAACCCGTAACATAAATGATGCCTGCCAGGACAGCTCCGGTATCATGTGGTTTGCAACAAGTTATGGAATTACAAAATATGACGGATTCCGGTTTATAAACTTCGACGAATCCAGCGAATTACCCATGCAACTTTACCGGAAAATTAAAGTTGATGAAAAGAATATTATTTGGGCTACACCGGATTTAAAGGCAGATACAATTGTATTTTTCAGGAACAACAAATGGAATAAAATCTCCCCGCCAAAAGAAAACCAGAAATATTTAATAAATGCATTTGATGTTACTTATCATGATAATAAACCAGTTATCTGTATTGGAAGCCATGATGGGTATTTTATTTATAAAGATGACACTTGGACGCATTCTGTAATTTCGGAGAATGAAAATCAGAATTACATTTATACGGTAATTGCCAAAAATCAAAAATTCTATCTTGCGACCAAAATCGGAATTTGTATAATCGAAAACGGCAAGGCCGACTGGAGTTTAACCAAACTTATTGAGCCTTATGGCAAAGACGTTATAACTCTCCATTTCGAGAACAAAAACACGCCCGATGAAAAGCTTTGGGTACTGTCCGAAAAATGGCTGGGCTATATTCATCAAAATAAGTTCACGCTGGTATCCGATAAATTCAAGCTTCCACACCCAACCATCTTTTATTATTCGTTTCTGAACACGGATAAAAGAGGCAATGTAATTTTTGGTAATATCTGGGCTAAATATTTCATTTCCAAAACATCAGATTCACCAAATCCACTGATGATTTCGAATGGATTTTCGTCGAACGGAGCCACTTCGGTATTTGTTGACCGCGAACAGAATATCTGGATCACCGACACCCGGGGCATTAACAAGATTAACAACCTGAAAGTTTTAAATTATTTTGAGAAGAACGGAATGCTCGAAGATGAAGTAACCGCTATTGTAGAGACAAAAGATGGGAAAATTGTGCTGGGACATAACAACGGAATTTCAATTCTGGAGAACAATATATTTAAAAGAATCAGTTTCCCTGAATCGAAGATAAATACAAGGCGGGTTCAGGATATGATTGTTGATGACAAAGGGAACATCTGGTTTATTTCAATAAGCCTGGGACTAGGCAGATTAACGCCTGACGGAAAAATCATATGGTATCATTCCGATAAATACCCTACAATTACAGCCATATACCAGGATAAAGCAGGAAGGATGTGGATAGGCGCCGACCGGAAACTTCTGTACTATGAAAACAACGAACTAATTGAATATAAACCATTTGGAGACAATAAGAACACCATACGCAAAATTTTCCCTTCCAAACAGGGAGGCATTCTTATCGCTGGCCTCGAAGGATTATGGCATGTATATAATGACAAAGTACAAAAAATCCCATCGCCTGCCAACAAGCTGGCTGATAACGTTTTTTCCTATTATCAGGACCACAAAGGGACTGAATTTGTTGGCACTATTAATGGCTTCTGGATCATTGAAAACGGCCGGATAGAGAAATACAGAAAGAAAGGAATTGAGATTAATAGTCCGCTATTTTTTATCACACAGGATAACGAAAACAATTACTGGCTTGGCTCGGATCAGGGTGTTTATAAATGGGATGGCGACAGCACAATCATTACTTACACTATTTACAATGGTTTAGCCGGCTGGGAAACCAACCGCGCTGCAGGAATGCCCGATAGCAAAGGCCGCATATGGGTTGGCACCGACCGGGGCCTTACCTGCTTTGAACCTGATTATGATAAAATTACCATTACTGAACCGTTTATCCGGTTTATAGGTGTGGAAGATAGCAAAGGCACCATGCATGACCTGGCTGAGAGAAGCACCATCAAATACACCGATAATACACTGGTTTTTCATTTCAGAGGCATTAGCTACGTCAATGAAGATTTGATTGAATATAAATATAAACTCGAAGGTTTCGACAAGGACTGGCAGGAAGCAAATCAGTCCTTACTGGAAAATATAAAATATATCGGGCTCAGGCCGGGGAAATATACTTTCTGTGTAATGGCTAAAAACTTTTCCGGGCAATGGAGTGAAATTTCCCGATCGGAGCGCATTACAATTACGCAACCCTATTATTTCAGGTGGTGGTTCATACTATTAGTTATCAGCACAATTGGCATTTTCACTTACGTTATCTTCAGGTATTATATTCAAAAAAACCATAACGTTAATCTGCAAAATGAAATTGTAGAACGAAAAAAAATTGCACATGCTCTTACCGAAAGCAAACAAAAGTATCACGACCTTGTCGAATTACTTCCCGAAACCATATTCGAAACTGATTGTTCAGGGAAACTGCTCTATTTAAACTCAACCGGATTCAGGCTTTTTGGGTATGTACCTGCTGATCTTCATCATAGTCTTACAATTCAAAAGCTTATTGCTCCCGAAAGCAGCGCAGAGTTAGATGATTTTATTTTCAAAACACACCACTTGCTGCAGCCCGGACGAACTATAATGTCGGGAATTAAAAATGACGGTTCAACCTTTCCCTTATCGGTTCATATGGTGCCTGTAGTCGAAAGCGGGAAATGCACCGGCACGCGTGGTATCATTATCGATATGACCGAACAGAAAAGGTTTGAAGATCAGTTACAAAAAAACGCAGCTGATCTGAAAGCACTCAATACCAGTAAAGATAAGTTTTTCTCAATCATAGCTCACGACTTGCGTAGTCCGTTTACTTCATTTCTGGGATTTACCGAAATACTTGACGAAGAATTCGATTCAATATCGCAACAGGAAATGCAGGTGATTATTTCTTCGTTGCGAACATCGGCGGCTAATCTCTTTCAATTGCTCGAAAATTTACTTCAGTGGTCGCTCCTGCAGCGTGATATCATCAAATTTGAGCCTGAAACTGAATTAATGCGGCCATTGGTTGATAATTGTATTGACGTAATTACCATTACAGCAACTCAAAAAGAAATTGAGATAAGGAATGAAATCGCCCCGGATATGCAAATTACTGCAGATATACATATGCTGCAAACCATAATACGCAACCTGGTTTCCAATGCAATTAAATTCACAGCCAGAGGAGGTTATGTGCAAATAACGGCCACTACTTCCGAAAAACAATTTTATATCATAGCTGTTAAAGATACTGGAATCGGTATATCTGCTGAAAGGCAGCAGGAAATATTCAGGCTTGATGCCAATAACAAGACAAAAGGAACAGAAGGCGAACTCTCAACCGGGCTTGGGCTTATTTTGTGTAAAGAATTTGTTGAGAAGCATGGCGGTAAAATTTGGGTTGAAAGCATTGAAGGGGAGGGAAGTACGTTTTATTTTACCTTAACAAAATCATAGTTTAATACTTGCTTTTATGCACAGTGAAATGGAAGAATGGGAGATAACGATAGAAAAGCTGAAAGCTGAACTTGATGAATTAAAACTAACGCATAATTCGCTTAAAAAAGCGTATGAAGAAGGTATTTCGAAACGACTGAAGACTGAAGAATCAAGCCTTATTAAAGATTGGGCTATCGAATCAGCCATCAATGCCATGGCAATTTCGGACCTGGAAGGCAAGCTGACTTATGTGAATCCTGCTTTTTACAAATTATGGGGATATAGTTCGCCTGATGAGGTAATAGGAAAGCCGGTAGTAAGTTTCTGGCATACCGGCGATAAAGCATCCGAAGTTGTTGATGCCTTACACAAATATGGAGGCTGGACAGGCGAACTGACTGCATTCACCAAATCCGGTGAAAAACCTGATATCCAGGTTTCAGCAAGCCTGGTAAATGATATACACGGACAACCGGTATGTATGCTTGCTTCCTTTTCCGATATTTCAGGTCGGAAACATTCCGAAATAGTGCAAGCCGAAAATGAAATCAGCTATCGCCAATTGTTTAACAATGTTGCCGACTCCATTTATATACAGGACTCAGAAGGAACTTTCTTAGATGTGAATGATGGTGCCGTAAAAATGTACGGTTATTCCCGCGAAGAACTCGTAGGCAAAAATCCTTTGTTTGTTGCTGCCCCTGGTAAAAACGACATGGCAAAAGTTGCATCCATTGTAAAACGTGCTTACGAAGGCGAACCGCAGCAATTTGAGTTTTGGGGAATCAGATCGAATGGCGAAATTTTCCCAAAAGAAGTTCGTTCTGTGAGTGGCACCTATCTGGGCAAAAAAGTAGTTTTAACGATGGCCCAGGATATTACTAAACGCAAGAAAGCTGAAATTGCACTTCAGGAAAGCGAAAGGCGCTTCCGGGAGCTCATTGAACTGGCTGTTGACGGAATTTTGCTTGGCTCCCCCGATGGAATCATTATCGGAGCCAATACCTATATGCAAAATATAACCGGCCGCCCACTCAACAAACTGATAGGGATTCGTGTAAATGAACTTTTCAGCCCGAATGCTTTAAAAGATATACCGCTGCGTTACGACCTGCTGATGAATGGCGAAACGGTTTTCAGCGAGCGCGATATACTGAGGCCCGACGGAACCACACTGCCCATCGAAATGCATACTAAAAGAATGCCTGATGGAACGTATCAATCTATTTATCATGATGTAACCGAACGCAAAAAAGCGGAAGAAACCCTTCGCGAAAGTGAGAGTAAATTCAAATCCCTGGTTGAGTCAACTTCTGATATGATATGGGAAACCAATATTGATGGTTTATACACATACGTAAGTCCTCAGTTTGAAAACCTGCTCGGATATACGTTTGAAGAAACTTTAGGTAAGTCACCTTTTTTCTTTATTGCTGATAACAACATTTCGAAAATAATTAAAAATTCTGATGCAATTGTCGAAAAAGCTATCCCATTCAACTCATTGGTAAACAAATACAAACACAGGAACGGAGACATACTCTATTTTGAAACAAGTGGCGTTCCGGTATACAACCCTGCCGGGAAACTTTCCGGGTACAGAGGCGTGAGCCGCGATATTACCAAGAGGTACCATGCAGAAAAAGAATTGCATAAGCTATCAATGGTGGTTCAGCAAAGCCCGAATACGGTTATCATTACTAACCTTGGGGGTGAAATAGAATATATCAACCCTGCCGGATGCACAATTTCAGGTTATGCCAGTGATGAGTTAGCAGGCAGGAAACCATCAATATTCAGTTCAGGCAATACACCCACCGAAACCTACAGGGCTTTGTGGAAAACATTAAAGTCGGGTAACGAATGGAAAGGGATTTTTCATAATAAAAAGAAAACCGGCGAACTATACTGGGAAAGTGCTTTTATAATACCCTTGCGCGACAAAGAAGGAAATATCACTAATTATCTTGGCGTGAAGGAAGATATAACCGACAAGCTACAGTCCGAAACTGCTCTTGTTGAAAGTGAGGAGCGCTACAGGCAACTTTTCGAAAGTTCGCCCGATGCGATCATACTTGCTGACGCCGAAACAGGTATGTTAATTGACGCCAATACAGCTGCCTGTTTAATGCTTGGTCGCACATTGGAGGAAATAAAACATTTTCACCAAACCATGTTGCACCCTCCGAAGAAAAAAGAGATTGTGAGTGAAATGTTTCACGAACATGTTGCCAGCTCTAAAATCAAAGAGATGAAACTCCCGATCGAAAGTTCAGTTCTACGGTCCGATGGCTGCGAAATTCCGGTTGAAGTTCTTGCAAGTTCAATTACTATTGCAGGCAAACAAGTTCTTCAGGGAGTATTTCGCGATATTACTGAACGCAAACTTGCCCGTGAAGAACTTTTAAAGGCGAAAGAAAAAGCTGAAGCCAGTGATAAACTAAAATCAGCTTTCCTCAATAACATTTCGCATGAACTGCGCACTCCTCTCAATGGAATTATCGGTTTCAGCGAAATGATAACACAAATGGACAATACAGCTGAGGACCGCCTCGAATTCAGTAAAATGATAAAACGTAGCAGCGCCAGGCTTGTTAATACTATTACAAGTTACATGGATATTTCGATGCTCGTGTCGGGAAATACTGAAATTAACAAGCGTTCATTCAGCCTCCACAATTTTATTGATAAAATACACCATCAAACCGTTGAAACCTGTCAATCGCGAAACCTGGCATTAAATATCAAAAAAACTGATATCGACAATGAGGTTCAGATTCTGACAGATGAAAATCTTTTAACCAAAATCTTCTCCCACCTTCTTGATAATGCGATTAAATTCACAAAAGAAGGCTCCATCACAATCGGGTATGAGAAAAAGCAATCGCTGCATCAGTTCTCCGTCAGCGATACTGGAAAAGGAATTTCCAAAGATGCTCTGTCAGTAATATTCGAAATATTTATGCAGGCCGACCTGTCAACTTCACGCGGACACGAAGGAAGCGGGCTCGGATTATCCATAGCACAAGGTTTTGTAAAACTATTGGGAGGGAACATATGGGTTGAATCGGATAGCCAGACAGGATCTTCTTTTTTCTTCACTATTCCTGAAAAAGCTGATGCTCAAGGCAGCCAGAATGAACATGAAATGAATGGTCTGCAATCGGATTCGAAACAACATGTTGTATTGATCGCTGAAGACGAAGATTCAAATTTCAAATATCTCGAAATTGTTCTCAAAAAAGCAATGTATAAAGTGCTTAGGGCAAACGACGGTATCGAAGCTGTTGAGAAGTGCAGGACTCATCCCGAAATCGACATCCTGCTGCTCGATCTGAAAATGCCTGGAATGGATGGTTTTGAAGCCGCAAAAAGAATAAGAAATATACTGCCACATTTGCCTGTAATTGCACTGTCAGCTTACGTTTCATCCCGAGACGAGGAAGCTGCCATGCAGGCAGGATGCACCGAGTATGTTGTTAAACCAATAAGCAAAACCAGGCTTTTAGAAACCATAACACGTTTGCTCCGGAAGGGGAACTAGTATCAGGAGCCGGAATCAGCTAATGGCCACACTGACAGCTTAATACTATTTATGCACTTTGCGGATAAACGCCTCTACTTCCTCAACACCTCCCTGGTAAATGAGGTAGCCGTTGTAGGGTTCGCGTGGCGTAGTTTCGTCGTTGATAGGTGTAAGCATGATCCTTTTCACTTCTTCAAGATCACTGGTTTGTCCTAATGCCCAGCCCAGTTTGATATAGGCAACCTCAGGCAACATATTCTCAGCAGGCACAACTCCTTTGGCCATCAGGTCGCGGCCTGTGTCATAAACAAACATATGAACATATCCCCAAAGGGTTTGAACGGTCATATAAATTGCAACTCCAGCTTTAGCAGCCCTTTCGATGGCCGGGTACAGAGGTTTGTTCACATGCCCCAAACCTGTTCCGGCAATTACTATTCCTTTATACCCATGTTCGACCAGTGAGTCAATAATATCGGGTTGCATGTTAGGATAATAATAAACAATGGAAACCTTCTCTTCAAAATAGGGAAGTATGGTTACGTTGCGATCCTTGCGGCGATGGTTGTATGTGTCCTTAATTGGCTTTAAGCCTTTACGGGTAATTGTGGCAATTGGGGTATCACCAATAGTGCGGAATGTTGAGCGGTAAGATGAATGCATTTTGCGCACCCGCGTACCCCTGTGGAGGAAGCCATATTCGTCGCTGGTAGGCCCGAACATACAAACCATTACTTCGGCTACATCGCCATGTCCGGCTGCTGTGCATGCATGCATAAGGTTAAGCGCAGCATCGGAACTGGGCCTGTCGCTCGACCGTTGTGAACCAACAAGTACAATCGGAACCGGTGAGTTCTGCACCATAAAAGTAAGTGCTGCAGCGGTATGATGCAACGTATCCGTTCCATGGCCGATAACAATACCTTCGACGCCTGCTTCTATCTCTTTCCCAATTGCGATGGCAAGCTTCTTGTAATTATCAGGAGCCATGTTTTCGCTGAAAACGGCAAATATTTTCTCGGTAGTAAGGTTACAAATGGAAGCCAGTTCAGGCACTGCGCCATACAATTCGCCTGGCGAAAATGCCGGAATTACTGCACCGGTACGATAATCGAGTCGTGATGCAATTGTTCCTCCTGTTCCAATAAGTTTAACTTTCGGCAAGCCTTCGGTATAAGGAAATTCTTTCTCAGGAATTTTATAATTGGCTTTCTTATACCCTGTTTCCTTCATGTCGGTTATGGTGGCAATATCGAGACCGATATTATAACCTGTCGGAATTTTCATCACGATGTGCTTGTCGTCGTCATTTTCTGAACGAGGCAGCACGGTGCCGATAAATTCACCACGTGTGGTTTTAACAATAGCCTGGCCCCATACTCTTACATTGAACTTTTTGAGTACTTCAAGCGCTGATCCTTTGTATCCTTGAAAAATATCGTCGGTCATTATGTATTTGCGATTTGTGATGTACGATTTTCCGAATCCCTTTTAAAACGTAATTCATAACACTCTCATTCAGTTGTCATTATTTCGTATTTCAAAAGGCTATTCATTTATTTTTGTATTCAATAATCATTTCTTTGAAATTCAGAAATCTATCATTTCTATCTTCCCACATTCTCAATTTCTCTTCTCGCTCCTTCGCCCCTCGCCTTGTCTCCCCTCACCTTGTCTCCTTGTCTCAATTTCCCTTTGTCGCCCCTCGCCTTGTCTCCCCTCTCCTTGTCCCCTTGTC
>CAZOXJ010000058.1:0-2670 GCA_964583325.1 uncultured Lentimicrobiaceae bacterium | reverse complement strand
TTTCACAATCCCACTCACTTCCTCCCGTTTTTCCCTGTTCCCTTGTCCAAAACTGACTTATGCAGCTCAACCATACTCATGTTGCCTTCAGCCTGACGCCGCAGCTGGCCCATAATCCAGTTCGGTTCAACATTCTCGCCTTTTGATAGTCGGATTTCAACGAGTTTTTTCCTCAGGAATGGTATTTTTGAGAGTATCTGATCTTTTGGCACTGCTTTGTAATTAATGCTGGTCAGCACCGAATCGAATTCCATTTTAGGGTATTGATAAACAAGTGGCAACATACGCCTTGCAATGCTGAGATCGAGATTCCTTTGTTTTAGAAACCTGAGGAGAGCATAAATAATTTTGTAATCGAATTCGGCTGTAGGCTTGTACTGTCCTTCGACCCATTTCACTGCATGACCGAAAAATTTCCCTGCAAAAGCAGGACTGATATCCATTTCATTCGCAATGCGTTCGATAAGTGGGAACAGGTTTTTCTTGAAAATATAGGTGTAGCAATCCTCAGGGACATTCCATTTTTTGAGCCTGTTGTAGCGCGAAACTACTTCTTCTGGGAGATTTTTGCCAAGCGATTCGATATATTCATTTTCGAGTGGAATCGGAGCTGAGTCAGTATCGGGGTACATACGGTCAGCGCCCGGAAGAACACGTTCGAAAATGGTTGATCCATCCTCAAATGATTTCCTCGTTTCGGGCGGCACTCCTGCAAATGCCATCAGGCAGCGCTCTTCGATAGTTTCGAGAGCTGTTTTTATGTCTTCTTCCGGTCCGCGGATTATTAGTTGAGCATCATTTTCGCCAGGTTTGAGCTGCGCAATTACTTTTTCCCAATCCGAGGTGGTTAACAGCGGTTCAAATTCCTCGCTGTGTGTCATATTCGGATGTTCAATGCAGGCAATAACTTTAAGCCTCTCGGAAAGCTCATTGGCGAACATCTTTTCGGGCTGTGTGAAATGCGAAAGGATTCCTTTGAATCCCGGCAAATTTAAAGCTACCATTTTATAATCGTTGCTTTTGGCTTCCTTTACGAATTCATTTTTGCTGTTAAAAGAGCTTACATCGAGTATAGCGTGCGATTGTTTCCATGATTTCACATCAGCAAAACGCGAAACAAGTATATCACGTATAGCCAGCAATGACCATTGCCGGAAGCATTCGTTGTGCGTGAGATCAGGAATCCATTTGCTGTGGGCAACACCTTTTATTTCAACACGCGTGCCTCCTTTACAACTTACGTTCACATCCTGACGTCCTGCGCCAATACCTGTACGAACCTTTCCTGTGCTCCTGCCCAGAAAACGGATATAATTACAGGCTTCCATAACCTCGTCAGGGTTAGTCATATCAGGGTATGTAACCGTTTCGATGAGCGGCATACCCAGGCGGTCGGTACGGTAAATGCGCCTGTGACCGATATCGCTGACTTCGCGGCACGAATCCTCTTCGAGGCTGAGCTGTATAAGTCTTACATTTTTATTCTTTAAAGGAATCATTCCCTCAACACCAATTATTGCTGTGCGTTGGAACCCGGTAGGGATACTGCCATCGAGGTACTGCTTGCGGGTGATATGAACCTCTCCGACAATATTCAGTTTCGAAAAAAGTGAAATTTCAATTGCAAAACCCAGTGCTTCGCGGTTAAGCGGAAACGGAGGTGTATCATCAACCTCGTATGTGCAGGTAGTTTTACTTTTCAAACGGTAAACGATCTCTTTCCTGGTTTTAAATTCCATCAGCGCAGTGCCGTCATATTCGCCCAACTCACTGAGTGTGGGGCGCATGTGCCTGATAACTTCGGCATCAAAATCGTCGGGTTTCTGATAAACACCAGCCGGACAGCGGCAAAAAAGTTTCTGCGTTGTTTTAAGTTGCTGATGTACTTCCAAACCTGACATAAAACCGATGCGATCGTATGTTTCCTGGGTAGATTCGCGGCGTGGGATATAGCCGATGCGGAGTTTGGACTGTTCGTAGTTAAGCTTTGGATCTATATTCTGAGCCATTTTAGCAATGAGTTTAAAGCGGCTCAAATGTAAAAATATCTTTTGGTCAGACAAGCTAAATCTTTAAGCTGTTTTGTGAATTTATTAACAGCAGTGAATTGGGTTCCTAAATCAATTTATCAATTTGCTTCCTAATTAAAGGGGAGGATGTCCGGATTATACTATGATCCGGGAATACAATTATCTAAAACCTCATACAAATACCTAATCCATTGCCTGATATCGCGAGGTTAAATGCAGGATATCGGTTGGAGACAGGATTTAGTCCACTGTTATAAATATCAACGGCTTTGCGGGCATGGGTAGTAAAAGCTGAATCTAGTGCAAAAGATCCAACAATTCCTGCTACTCCAAGCCCTGCCAATACCCAGTTCGGCTCTCTACCTGAAATTACTCTTCCAATTGAGAAGCCAACAGCAAAGCCTCCGCCCATTCCCAGCACAAAACCTGAATTCCGGCAACTTATTGCAATACTCATTTCATTATATGCCTGTTCGTTTAGTTGCATAACCACCAATACATTTTTTGGAGTTAATACTATGTCATTTTGCCTGAAAACAGTACCGATAATGGTTTCCATTTCTAAGGAATCGGTTTGGTTCTGTGAAAACAAATCAGTGATACCCACAAAAAGGATACAAAAAACTAAAAAATATTTCAT
>CAZOXJ010000057.1:0-20442 GCA_964583325.1 uncultured Lentimicrobiaceae bacterium | reverse complement strand
AATGCGATTAAAAATCGCATCACCCGGAGCTACATTCTTTCAGGCACTTCAATTCCCAAAAGCCACAACGAATTAGCAATAAGCTGTGCCGTGAACTTCGATAAACTCAACCGCAATCCGCGGCTCAAAGGATTTTCTTCTTTAAGAATAGTAACATCGTGGTAAAAACGATTATACTCCGAAGCCAGCTCAAAGGCATAGTTTGCAATTACTGCCGGACTGTGCATTTCTGCAGCCTGCATGAGTAAAGCCGGGAAATCGTGTATCTTTTTTAATAATTCCTTTTCCTGAGGTAAAAGATCAGCCGTATCCGAACCATTCATACTTACTTCATAACCAGCTTCCAGTGCTTTTCGGAGTACCGATTTAATACGTGCATAAGTATATTGAATAAAAGGCCCTGTGTTTCCGTTAAAATCAATGGATTCCTCCGGGTTAAAGAGCATATTCTTTTTAGGATCAACTTTAAGGATAAAATATTTGAGTGCGCCTAATCCAATTGTGCGATAAAGATTTACAGCTTCTTCGCCTTCAAACGAATTGAGTTTACCCAGCTCACGGGCCATAGCTTCCGATGTATCGAACATGGCCTGCATCAGGTCGTCGGCATCAACCACGGTTCCTTCGCGCGATTTCATTTTACCGGCAGGAAGTTCAACCATGCCGTACGAAAGATGATAAATGGAATCAGCCCAGTCGCACCCTAGATGTTTCAGAACAACTTTCAACACATTGAAATGATATTCCTGTTCATTACCCACCACATAAATAAGTTGCTCCGGGTTGTATTCCTCGTAACGCTGCATAGCTGTACCCATATCCTGGGTCATATACACCGATGTACCGTCACTGCGTAGAAGTAATTTCTCATCCATTCCTTCGGCACTCAGATCAATCCACACCGATCCATCGGCCCGGCGGGAATAAACTCCTTGCTGAACACCTTTTTCAACCAATTCTTTACCAAGAAGATATGTTTGTGATTCGTAATAAGTTTTATCAAACTCAATACCGAGTGTTTCGTAGGTTTTGGCAAAGCCTTTGTAAACCCAACCATTCATGGTCTGCCACAAAGCGAGGGTTGCTTCGTCATGAGCTTCCCACTTTTGCAGAAGTTCCTGTGCCTGAATGATAAGTGGTGCTTTTTTAGCTGCATCCTCAGGAGTTGAACCTTCGTTAACCAGAATAGCGATCTCTTCTTTATAGTATTTGTCAAAAACTACGTAGTACTTTCCAACCAGGTGATCACCTTTCAGCCCGCTGCTTTCAGGCGTTTCGCCATTTCCCCATTGCTGCCAGGCAAGCATGCTTTTGCAGATATGTATTCCTCGGTCGTTCACCAGGTTTACTCTTTTCACATTTTTTCCACTTGCCTGCAGAATTCTCGACAGCGAAAATCCCAGCAGGTTATTGCGGATATGACCAAGGTGTAAAGGCTTATTGGTATTTGGCGACGAAAATTCAACAACTACAGGTTTTTCATTTAGTTTTTCGCCATAGCCGAAATTTTCTCTCCCGAAATTTGAAGCAAGAAAATTCAGCCAGTATTCCTTTCGGATGCTTAAATTCAGAAATCCTTTGATGACATTGTAATTTTCAACTTCCGACAAATGAAGTTTGATAAATTCACCTATTTCCACAGCAGTAGCTTCGGGCGATTTACGCGAACTTTTGGTAAACGGAAATACAACCAGCGTAATATCGCCATCGAATTCTTTACGCGTATTCTGCAATTGGATTTGCGATGGAATAGCCTCCACCTCGTAAAGGGATTTTACGGCCTCTTTTATCGTATTTGTCAACAGTTGTTCAATCATCAGGCAATTAATTTAAAGCGGCAAAAGTACGGTTTTTCAGTGAAACACATACGTTTTTCTGCTGGTGGTGCATACGTTTGATTTATGGATACCGCGTGGCTATTGACTTATGTGAGGTTTAAAATCTATAAGCCTGCAATAGCAATATATCCAGAATTCGGACATACTAAAAGCCTTTTCAGAGTAAGCGTAAGGAAGTTTCTAAAAAATTTTGCCAGCAAGTTTAAACATTTATCTTTGCAGCCAATAACCAGATTATTTATAACACAAACATACTTTTAAACTTTAAACAATCCTTTATGCAACGTAATGTAATTATTATCGGAGCTGCAGGGCGCGACTTTCACAATTTCAACACATTTTTCAGGGGAAAAGCTGAATACAATGTTGTTGCTTTTACAGCTGCCCAGATTCCTGACATTGATGGCCGTAAGTATCCCAAAGAACTGGCCGGTGTTGATCTTTACCCTAATGGCATTCCCATTTATGCTGAGCAGGATCTTCCAAAACTTATCAAAGAACTGAATGTGGTTGATTGCGTTTTCGCTTACAGCGATGTTCCATACCCACGCGTTATGAATGTAAGTGCCCTTGTAAATGCATGTGGCGCTAATTTTATTCTCCTCGGCCCGGGTGAAACCATGATCAAAAGCACCAAACCGGTTATTGCTGTTGGCGCTACCCGCACCGGATGTGGCAAAAGCCAGACTTCGCGCCGTATCATCGAAATTCTGATGGCTAAAGGTCTGAAAGTGGTTGCTGTTCGTCACCCTATGCCTTACGGCGATTTGAATGAGCAGAGAGTTCAGCGTTTTGCGACTGTCGAAGATCTTAAAAAACACAAATGCACCATCGAAGAAATGGAGGAATACGAACCACACGTAGTGCGTGGTAACGTTATTTATGCCGGTGTTGATTATGAAGATATTCTCCGTGCTGCTGAAAAAGATCCTGATGGATGCGATATCGTATTGTGGGATGGCGGAAATAACGATTTCCCTTTCTACAAACCTGATCTTACTATCGGAGTAGCCGACCCACACCGCCCGGGTGCTGAAGTTGGTTATTATCCAGGTGAAGTGGTTGCTCGTATTTCGGATGCCATTGTTATCAACAAAATAGATTCAGCAGATAGTGCAAACATTCAGATTGTTCGCGATAATATCGCAAAAATCAATCCTAATGCACTGGTAATTGACGGTGCTTCACCGCTAACCGTTGACAAACCTGAATTGATCCGCGGCAAACGCGTTCTGGTTGTTGAAGACGGCCCGACACTTACCCACGGTGAAATGAAAATAGGTGCAGGAACAGTTGCTGCCAACAAATTTGGTGCAGCCGAACTGGTTGACCCAAGGCCTTATGCTGTTGGTAAATTGGCTGAGACTTTCCGTATTTATCCTAACATCGGTACTTTGTTGCCGGCAATGGGATACGGTGAAGAGCAAACCCGCGACCTTGAAAAAACAATCGAAAATACACCTTGCGACTGCGTAGTTATTGCTACCCCGATTGATCTTAACCGCATTATCAAGATCAACAAGCCTTGTGTAAAAGTTGGTTACGACCTTCAGGAAATCGGCAAACCCGACCTGGCAGGCATCCTCGATGAGTTTGTTAAAAAACACAATCTCGTTAAATAACATTTTTTTTGAAAAGAGCGGCCTACACAGGGCCGCTTTTTTTATGACAAAGTATTAACAATCGCACTTCGTCAAGCGTTGATATTTCGTAATTTTATAACCGCAAAAAAAATATGTCAACAATGAAAGATAAAAACCTGGTTTCAATTACCGATTTCACAAAAGAACAGTACCTGCGAATACTCGATATTGCTGCGGATTTCGAGAAAAACCCCAATCAGAAGCTTCTTAACGATCATGTTGTAGGTTCACTATTTTTTGAACCTTCAACACGTACACGCCTAAGTTTCGAAACAGCTGCCAACCGCCTGGGAGCGCGCGTGGTCGGTTTCAGCGACAGCGGTTCCACCAGCGTTAAGAAAGGTGAATCACTGAAAGATACCATCATGATGGTAAGCAGTTATGTTGATATCATTGTGATGCGACATCCCCGCGAAGGGGCCGCACGCTGGGCAAGTGAAGTATCATCGGTTCCGGTTATCAATGCTGGCGATGGCGCTAACCAGCACCCTACCCAATGTTTGCTGGATATGTACAGCATCATGCAAACCCAGGGAACACTCGATAATCTGAATATTGCATTCGTAGGTGATTTGAAATACGGACGTACAGTGCATTCACTGGTTCAGGCAATGTGTAATTTCAACGCAACGTTCCACCTGGTTTCGCCCGAAGAACTGAAACTACCAAGTTCCAGCAAGATGCACATTAAAAATAATAATCTGGAGTACCATCAATACACCGAACTGGCTGATATAATTCCAATTGCAGATATTATATATATGACACGCATTCAGCAGGAGCGCTTCAGCGATCCGCTGGAATACGAAAAAGTTAAAAACTCCTATGTGCTCGACCGCGCTTTGTTGCACAACTGCAAACCCAACATGAAAATACTCCATCCGCTGCCACGTGTAAACGAAATCAGCGAAGACGTGGACGAAACACCACAGGCATTTTATTTCAAACAAGCCGAAAACGGTGTTTATGTTCGCCAGGCCTTGCTGGCAGCAATTGCAGGAGTTAAATAATTGAAGTTTAAACCCGGATAATACTTTTTGAAAAATGAATAAAGAACAACGTCACCTCAATGTTACAGCCATCGAAAATGGAACTGTAATCGACCATATTCCCGCCAACAACGTCTTTAAAGTACTTCATATTCTCAATCTCGAAAATAATAAAAACCAGGTACTTTTCGGCGACAACCTCGACAGTCAGAAATACGGCAAAAAGGGAATAGTAAAAGTAAGCAACACTTTTTTCGATAAAGGCGAAATAAACAAAATTGCGCTGGTAGCTCCAACTGCAACTTTTATCGAAATCAAGAATTTCGAAGTAGTAACAAAAAAACAGGTCGAAGTTCCCGATCAGATCAAACGGATTGTGAAATGCTTCAATCCAAATTGTATAACTAATGTCGAAAATGTAGCAAGCTGGTTTACCGTAGTTGATAAAAAAGAGATGAAATTACTCTGCCATTACTGCGAAAAAATTACCAGCAGAAACAGTATTGTTTTCAAATAGCAAACTGCTTATCAGAAAGTTAACAGATCGTTCCCGGATTTTATTCCGGGTTAACTTTGCACATGATTCAAAACTAATAACCCAATGAAAAAAACTTTGCTTTTTTTGCTTACACTATCAGGGAGCGCTATGCTGTTTGCCCAAAGTCCAAACAAGGACAAAGGCACCTTTAAAGTATACGAGCCGGGATATTTTCAGAATTCAATCCTTAAAGGTATTGAAGATTTTGAATCACAGAAAGTTACTCCAAAGCAAACAAAATCGTTTAAAGCAGATCCTTCTACATTTAATATTCCTTCATCAAAAGAAGAGTTTAAAACTTTCTGGCACAACGAGCCTGTTTCGCAGGGAAATACAAACACATGCTGGTCATTTTCAGCTACTTCGTGCCTCGAATCAGAAATATTCCGTACAACCGGACAAAAAGTACGTCTTTCGGAAATCTACACCGTTTATTACGAATACCTCGAACGTGCCGAAAACTGGGTTAAAACCCGTGGAAATATGCATTTCGGCGAAGGATCAGAAGGAAATGCCGTAACTAAAATATGGCGTAAATATGGTATTGTGCCCCTTAATGCTTACAGTGGATTAAAACCCGGACAAACGTTTCATACACATGCAAAAATGTTTGAAGAGCTGAAAAACTATGCCGATTTTGTAAAAAAGAACAATTTGTGGGACGAAGCCGCTGTTAAAAGCAATTTTAAGAGCATTCTCAACTACTACATCGGCGAACCACCAGCCAAAGTAATTGTTAACGGCAAAGAAGTTTCGCCGAAAGAATACATGTCTAACGTACTGAAATTCAATCCCGACGACTATATCGATGTACTTTCGTACATGCAGCAACCTTACTGGAAACAGGTTGAATATGAAGTTCCCGACAACTGGTGGCACGATGCAAGCTATTATAACATTCCGCTCGACGATTATATGACTGTTTTTAAAAAAGCAATCAAAGCAGGATACACCATTGCAATCGGCGGCGATGTTTCCGAAGCCGGATTCCTGGCAAAGGAGGCAAATGCAGCTGTTGTACCATCATTCGATATCCCTTCGGCTGCTATTGACGAAAATGCGAGGCAGTTTCGTTTCAGCAACGAAACCACCACCGACGACCATGGAATGCATGTTGTAGGATACTTGGAGAAAGACGGAGTGAGCTGGTTTCTGGTTAAAGATTCAGGAGCTGGCAGCCGTACCGGAGGAAAAGAAAAGAACAAAAACTTTGGATATTATTTCTTCCACGAAGATTATGTAAAACTAAAAATGATGGACTTTATGGTTCATAAAGATATGATGAAGGAACTTTTACCTAAATTTGAAAAATAGGTGTTAGGGTTTAGGGATTGGGGTTTAGGGACTTTAATCTCAAGATTTAATTACTAATTCTGAAAATAATTCTAAATATCCAAAAACTTCAATCTAGCATTCCCTAACCCCTAAAACCAAACCACCAAACCCTAAACCATGCAGCAACATTCACGCATACAGCAAGAAGCCGAGCCAAACGAAGGATATATCCGAAAATTAATTGCAGAAGGCGAACACCAGCAACTCGATTTCAAATTCGGGATTAACGATTCACGCAAAATAGCACGTACACTTGCAGCTTTTGCAAATACTGACGGAGGCCGGCTACTGATCGGGGTTAAAGATAACGGATCCGTTGCCGGAGTGCGGTCAGAAGAGGAATTCTATATGGTTCAGGCTGCTTCGGAAATGTTTACCAAACCGGTTGTGCCTTTTGAAGTTAAGGAATGGACCGTCAACCAGAAAAAAGTTCTCGAAATCATAGTGCCCAAAATCAAAGGAATATTGCATTCGGCACCCGAAAAAAAAGATGATTACCTCGTTTATACCCGAGTGAAAGATGAAAATTATCCGGTAAACAGTGTGTGGCTTAAAGCACACAAATGGCGGAATTCAACAACAGGTACTTTTATCCGCTTCGCCGAAAGCGAGAAATTTTTACTTAATTACCTGGAAACAGAGCCCTCTATCACACAGTCGCGGTATTGCAAACTGGCCAATATTAACAGCCGGACAGCCGAAAACATTATCGCCGGTTTTGTGGCCATCGGAATGGTAAATATTGTTTTCACTAAACAAGGAGTTGTTTACAAACTCAGCGAAACATATACAAATCTTACTCCAGAGCAACGTTTGAACCAGATCACCTCACATGTTTCGAAATAATAGCATATGATCGCGATAATATCACCGGCTAAATCCTTGAATTTCGAAAGCAAAGCGCCTTTCGAAATTGCAACATTACCGCATTTTGCTAAAGATGCTGATTACCTGGCCGGTAAGTTGAAAAAACTAAAATCGAACGAACTTGGAACTTTGATGGACATTTCGCCCAAACTTGCCCAACTCAACGCCGAACGATATGCGGCCTGGAAATTCACACCACAAAAACAAGCCATTTATGCTTACGATGGCGATGTGTATGATGGATTAAATGCCCAAACACTTTCACTCGACGAAATTGAATTTGCCCAACAACATTTACTCATACTTTCAGGATTGTACGGTTTATTAAAACCACTGGATATAATTAAGCCTTACCGCATCGAAATGGGGACTTCATTTGCCACTCCTAAAGGTGAAAATTTATATAAATACTGGGGCGACAGAATCACAGACCAGTTGAAGAAAAATCTGAAAGCAAGCGGTAATAATATACTTGTAAACCTTGCATCGCAGGAGTATTTTGCGGCAATCAACACTAAAAAACTGAATGCCCGTATCATTACACCTTCCTTTAAGGACAGAAGCAACGATAAATATGCGATCATTTCCTTTTTCGCCAAGAAAGCCCGTGGAATGATGAGCCGGTTCATTATTGAGAATGCAATTACTGATTATGAAATGCTGGTTGGCTTCGACGAAAGCGGCTATCATTTCAACCATGGTCTCTCAAAAGGCGATAATTGGGTCTTTACCAGGGGCTAAATTCCAATTGTTAATAAATATTTTTATAATGTTCAAATCTGCGGATAGGTTTGTAAAGAGTTTCGGTAATGCCGCTCGTGGCATAGGTTATCTTTTTAAAAGCCAGCCCAACGCCCGCATTGAACTGAGTATAGCAATTTTGGTAATTATTGCAGGGTTTCTCTTCAGAATTCAAAGCTTCGAGTGGATCATTATATTTCTGTGTATAGCGCTGGTGCTGGGTTTGGAAGGAATTAACACCGCAATTGAAACTCTCTTAAATAAGGTTCATCCCAATTTTAATATTGACATAGGAAAAGCAAAGGATGCAGCTGCCGGTGCCGTGCTCATCGCCTCCTTTGTAGCTGCCATTATCGGATTTATTATTTTTGCACCCCGGATTTTAATTTTAATAGGAATTTGAGTCAATAACGGGATACTAAATTATGAGAATAACGGCATTAGCCGACACCCATCACGGGAATCGTTAATCGCGCATCCCTAAACCCAAACGCCTAAAGCCTAATCCTTTTGAAAATATGATACTAATCGCTGACGGTGGCTCCACCAAAACAGACTGGCGCCTTATCAAAGACGGAAGAGAATACAAAAAAATACAAACATCCGGATTTAATCCATACCTGGTTGGCAGCGATGAAATTGAAGAAATTTTGTGGAAAGAACTCCAGCCGTATATCGACAATAATGCCGTAAGCGCAGTATACTATTATGGAGCAGGATGTTCAACAGCTGTTAAAAATCAGATAGTTGAAACGGCTTTTGAGAAAATATTCACTAAAGCAAAATTGTTTATAAGCCACGATCTGCTTGCCGCTTCCCATGCTTTGTGTGGCGATGTAGAAGGCATTGTGGCTATACTCGGAACAGGATCAAATTCATGCTATTACGATGGCAAGGATATCAAAGATGGTATTTTCTCGCTAGGTTATTTTTTTGGCGACGAAGGAAGCGGAGCCTATCTTGGGAAACAACTCATTACCGCATATTTACACAAGGAATTACCCGAAGAAATAGCAACTAAACTTAGTGAAGCCTACCCTATGAGCCTCGAAAATATTCTCGATGCTGTATATACCAAGCCTGCACCAAGTCGTTTCCTGGCATCATTCAGCAATTTCATCAACGAAAACCGCGACCATCCATATATTTATAACCTTATTACCGAGGCTTTCAGAGCATTTTACAAATACCAGGTTTGCTGCTATGCTCGGCATAAAGAAGTTCCGGTTCATTTCGTAGGTTCTGTTGCTTACTATTACCAGGATATCCTGTCAAAAATCGGACAGGAATTTGGTGTCATGACAGGAAAATTTATCAAAGCCCCTATCGACGGATTAGTAGAGTATCATCACGAAAACCAATAGAACAGGGCCTGGTTCTAACATAACAGTTTCTTTAGTCAATCTTACTGCTGGCTTCTTCAAACTTTAAAGCCCCGGAATTGATGCAATAACGTAAACCTGTTGGCTGGGGGCCATCATTAAAAACATGCCCCAGGTGTCCGCCACATTTAGCGCATAAAACTTCCGTACGCACCATTCCGTGGGTATAATCCCGTTTCTCTACTATGTTTTCATTCGTAGATGGCTCATAAAAGGCCGGCCATCCACAACCGGAATTGTATTTGGTTTTAGACTTAAAAAGCTCGGTTCCGCAAGCTGCACACGAATAGGTACCCTCCTCAAATAAATCATCATACTCCCCGGTGAAAGGCCTTTCGGTACCTTTTTCACGTAAAATATTGAATTGAACCGGGCTCAATAACTTTCGCCATTCATCATTAGTCTTGTTAATCTCAAACGTATCCATTTTTGCAGTGGTTGATTTTGTAAGATTTTTACTTCCGTTGTTTTGCCCACAAGCCGAAAAAGTAAAGGCTATCAGCGCAATAATCCATATTTTTTTAAAATAGTCAGGCATTCGAACAGGTTTTGAAATCAGTTTCTGATTCTCTAAAACAATTTGCCCCGAACTTTAGTTTATTAATGCATTCACAAAAATCCTTAATTTTATTACCAAATTCAACCTGATTAGATTTGCCAACTTATCACAATCAGCTGAGAAATACATTTCGATAATCATCCTTATGATCGCCTCTCGCCTTGCCTCCTTTTCTCCTTTTCTGAATCGTAATAACAACTTATCTAAACTGACTCAAATTTTATGGATACTTTTCTGATCATAAGTGGTATTATTCTGCTCTTAGCCGGAATAGCAGGATGTATTTTCCCGTTTTTACCAGGTCCGCCTTTAGCTTATGGCAGTCTAATACTTTTACAAATATCAAAGTACGAGCCATTTACCGAAAAGTTTCTTATCATATGGGCTTTGGTTACAACAGCAGTTGTGATTGCCGATTATTATATTCCCATTTGGGGAACTAAAAAATTCGGCGGAACAAAAGGAGGCGTTTGGGGAGCAACTATTGGATTAGTTGTGGGGATATTTTTTTTCCCGCCTTTGGGTTTGATAATAGGTCCGTTTATAGGTGCTTTTGCAGGTGAAATAATTAATAACCAGGATAGTAATAAAGCATTTCGATCAGCCATTGGTTCATTCGTTGGTTTCGTTGCCGGAACCCTTATGAAGCTCGGAATCACTGTAGTAATGGGATATTATTTTATTACAGCCCTCTGGTGAAAAGAAAACAGGTTCGGTCGAAAAAATCTCATCAGGATATCCTATTCCTGTTAGAGTAAGACCTTTGGCAGGAACGGAATAACCTGCTTCACTCCTGTTTTGACTTTCAATTATTTGCTGAAATTCAATTGCTGAAATTTTGCCTCTTCCGACATCCAGCAGAGTTCCGACAATTGCCCTTACCATATTTCGCAAAAAACGGTCAGCACGAATCGTGAATTTCAGGAAATGAGCACTTTCTTCCCATCGGGCAAAATGAATATCACAGAAAAAATTGTTAACCTGTGTATGCACCTTGCTGAAACTTTTAAAATCGTGCCTCCCCAGTAACATAGATGCGCATGTATTCATCAATTCAATATCAAGGCTGCCATGCACAAAATAAGCCTGGCTAAACTTAAAAGGATCCTTTTTCCTGATAATAAGATATTCGTATTCGCGCCACAAAGCGCTGAACCGGGCATGAGCGCCTGATTGTGCAGGCCGGATTGATATGACGGCGATATCCTGGGGAAGAAACCGGTTGAGCCTGAGTACAATATTGTGAAGCTCAATTTCCGAAAAAGCAAACGCTGAGTCGAAATGTGCATAAAAAGTACTGGCATGTACACCGGCATCCGTTCGACCACATCCGGTTACGTGATCCTCTAATCCCGCAATTTTCGATAATCCGCTTTCTATAAAATCCTGCACAGTAGCTGCATTGGGTTGTATTTGCCAACCTCCATATGCAGTTCCGTTGTATGATAATTGTAAAAAATACCTGTATCCCATTCTTCCTCCGGTATGCAAAAGTAGCTTTTTTACATAAAAAACATTATATTTTTATATTTAAATATAAGCGTATAATTTGAGTATCATAGCATTATAATTGTCTTTTAGACGTGTTATAAATTACATGCAAAGTTTAAAAAAAATAGCCAAATTCGCTGTCAATACTAATAAGAATTATATCTTTACATCTTCAATTGTGAATCAATTAACAATGTATAATTATACAAATCAAGTAATTACAAACTAATTAATTTAAAATGACAAACACTGAAGTACTAATTCATGAACTGGTAGAGAAGCATGGCAAAACCCGCAATGCTTTAATGCCGGTATTGCAGGGAATAGTATCCCGCGAAAAATTTCTTTCGGAAGAAGCTATGGTAGCAGTTGCGCGCGAATTGGACCTTTCGGCAGCAGATGTTTACGGAACAGCTTCATTTTACACTTTCCTCGATACCAAGCCTCGCGGCAAAAATATCGTAAGGGTTTGTAAGACTATTTCGTGCCATATGCAGGGGAAAGATGCTATCGTTAAGGCTATTGAAGATCACTTGTTAGTAAAAGTGGGTGAAACAACACATGACAAAAAATTCACGCTGTTAACAGCCAATTGTCTCGGTTGGTGCCACAAAGGCCCGGTTATGCTTGTAAACGACGAAGTTTTCCCTTCGGTTACTCCCGAAAAGGCTATCGAAATTATTGAAGAATTCGCAAAGAAAACCAATTAATACCTAAGGTAGAAATCCCTAATAATATGGAACAGAAACAATTAAAGAAAATAGATATAATCTTTGGCTGGGACGATAAATGCACACCCATACAGGTTGTAGAAAAATCAATAAAGAAAACGCCTGAAAGTATTATCCTCGATATGATTGATTCGGGGCTAAAAGGCCGGGGAGGCGCTGGTTTTCCGACCGGATTAAAATGGAAGTTTTGCAGAAACGAGGAAGCTGAATCAAAATATGTAATCTGCAATGCCGACGAAGGAGAACCAGGTACATTTAAAGACCGTGAAATTCTGGACCGTGTTCCTGAAAAGATTTTTGCCGGCATGACAATCTGCGGATTTGTTATCGGAGCTCGCGAAGGTTATATCTATGTGAGGGGCGAATACAATTTCATGTTAAAGACCTTGCAGCAAAAAATCGACATTTTTAACCAGCAGTTACAAGCGCTTAAAGTTGATTTCCATATTTTCCTGCGCTCCGGAAGCGGTGCTTATGTTTGTGGCGAAGAGTCAGCACTTTTCGAATCGATGGAAGGCAAGCGCGGCGAACCCC
The DNA here is from genome assembly GCA_964583325.1 of uncultured Lentimicrobiaceae bacterium. GTDB lineage: Bacteria > Bacteroidota > Bacteroidia > Bacteroidales > UBA4417 > UBA4417. The sequence goes on along the minus strand of CAZOXJ010000057.1, from coordinate 7,794 downwards.
GCAATAAGCCGCCATATCCAACTGTAGCAGGATACAACGGTAAGCCAACTGTCATCAATAATGTAGAAACACTGGTTTACACTTCCGAAATCTGCAGAATGGGTCCTGAGCAGTTCAAAGCACTGGGAACCAGCGATTCAAGGGGATCAAAAGTTTTCTCCGTTTCGGGCGATACTCCAATTGCCGGGATTTATGAACTCGAATTAGGAATGCCATTAAAAGATTTCGTTGATGAATTTGGTGATGGCGATACAAAAGCCATACAAGTTGGGGGCGCATCAGGACATTGCGTTCCCCGTAAGAAATTCAACGACACCATCATCGGTTTCGAAGGTATTCCCACCGGCGGCTCAATGATGATTTTCAACTCAAGCCGCTCAATGTATAACGTTCTTCACGATTATCTCGAATTTTTCACTGAAGAATCATGCGGACAATGCACACCATGCCGTATTGGCTGCCAGCAGTTGCTTAAGGGTATCGAAGCCGTAAAAAAAGGCGATCGCCCACCAACCTATCTCGATGATCTGAAACGTCTGACAGCAACTATGAAAATAGCAGCAAAATGCGGTCTGGGCCAATCAGTAGCCAATCCGTTTACATCTATCGTTGATAATTTCCGCGAAGAGATCATTTACTAATCAAGCTCTTTTAAACCCATAAAATAGGAGAAAAACACCATGAGTAAATATATGGTTAACCTGAAAATAAATAATATCCCTATTCAGGTTGAAGAAGGCACCACCATACTGGAAGCCGCCAAACGCCTGAATTTTCGCATTCCTACCCTTTGCAATCATCCGGATCTCACAGTAGCAGGCAACTGCCGTGTTTGTGTGGTCGAAGTTAAAGGAGCCCGATTGCTTGCCGCCTCATGCGCCACACCGGTTTCGGAAGGTATGGAAGTGAATACAAACAGTGAAAAAGTACGAATTGCCCGTAAACATGTTCTCGAACTCTTGTTATCAGAGCACAATGCCGATTGTACCAAATGCTTCAAAAACGGACATTGTGAACTTCAGGAACTGGCCTCGGAATATCGGTATGGCGATCACATCTTTATTGACCTGGTAAAATCAGGAGATAAAATTCTTGATATTTCATCACCATCCATCACAAAAGATGCCAGCAAGTGTATACGCTGCCAGCGTTGCGTTCGTACCTGCACCGAATTACAATCAGTTAGCGCACTGGCAGTTGTAAACAAAGGAGACCATCAAACCATCACAACATTTCTCGGCAAGCCATTAAATGATGTAGTTTGTACCAACTGCGGACAATGCATCAACCGTTGCCCAACGGGAGCTTTGTACGAAAGAAATTATATGGAAGAAGTATGGCAGGCCATTTACGATCCTAACAAATTTGTGGTTGTTGAAACGGCTCCTGCTACGCGTGTAGCCCTCGGTGAAGACTTAGGACTTGAGCCAGGAGTAAGGGTAACAGGAAAAATGGTATCGGCTCTGCGTAAAATGGGATTCAACAAAATTCTGGATACAGATTTCTCTGCCGACTTAACCATTATGGAAGAAGGCACCGAATTGCTGACCCGACTGAAAAAAGCAATTGTTGACAAGGATGAAACTGTCAAACTACCCATGATGACGTCCTGTTCACCAGGATGGGTAAAATTCCAGGAACATATATTTCCTGAGTTGCTTGATAATCTTTCAACTTGCAAATCGCCGCAACAAATGTTCGGTTCACTGGCAAAAACCTATTATGCAGATAAGGTAAATATTAAAGCCGAAAACATGGTGGTTGTTTCAATAATGCCATGTACAGCCAAAAAGTTTGAATGCAACCGCCCCGAAATGCGCGACTCAGGATTTAAAGATGTTGATTTCGTTCTCACTACCCGTGAACTTGCCATGATGATTAAACAGGCAGGTATCGATTTTGATAAACTTGAGGATGAATCATATGACAGTATTTTAGGTGAATCCACCGGCGCTGCTGTTATATTTGGTGCAACAGGAGGCGTAATGGAAGCCGCACTTCGCACAGCATATGAAATTATAACGGGCAATGAAGTTCCTTTTACAAACTTAAATATTCAACCTGTAAGGGGCATGGAAGGTGTAAAAGAGGCCAGCATTAAAATTAAGAACACCAAACCTGAATGGAATTTCCTCGAAGGAGTGGAACTTAAAGTTGCTGTTGCTCACGGACTCTCAAATGCCAAACAACTGATGGAAACTATCAAATCAGGAAAAGCAACCTATCATTTTGTTGAAGTGATGGGATGTCCCGGAGGATGTATAGGTGGCGGTGGCCAGCCAATTCCAACATCGGCTGAAATACGCAAAAGAAGAGCTGAAGCCATTTATGCCGAAGATATGGGAAAACCCATTCGTAAGTCGCACGAAAACCCAGAGGTTGTTGAAGTTTATAAAGAATATCTCACGCACCCGCTTGGACACAAATCACACGAACTGCTCCACACACATTATAAGGTTCGTAAACGTTACTAATTGTCAGCCAACTAAACAAAAGGCCGCCCTGTTACGGGGCGGCTTTTGCATTTTCTTAGGGATTGCCCGCGATAAACTAACCAGTTAGAATCATCCTCGAATCAAGTTTAAAATAACTCAAACAACAAGTAAAAACGTAAAACCAATGCAGAAAAACTACAATTATTTAGATCAATTATAAATTTATTGTTATTTAATTAACAATGTGAATAAAATAACAATGAGTTTGTTTCTTAGTTTAAAATATCTAATTTTGCACTCTGTAAGCAAGAGCTCAATCATTGATGTATTGAACTCATTTACAAAAATTTAACAAGAAACGAACTGAATAGAGGCAGTAAAAATGAAATTAAAAGATATAGCAACCATACTCAATGCTGAAGTTATTTGCGGACACAGCAAACTCGAAAGAGAGGTTGAAGCTGTTTTTGCTTCGGACCTGATGAGTGATGTACTTACTGTTGACAGCGACAAACTCCTTCTCCTCACCGGACTTGTAAACATACAGACAATACGCACATCCGAAATGTCGGATATTAAGAACATTGTACTTGTACGTAATAAAAAAGCCAGCCCGGAAATGATTGCGTTAGCTGAGGAAAACAGGATAGTAATCATGCAGTGCAGTTACTCTATGTACAAATCATGTGGCTTGCTGTTTCAGAATGGATTAAACCCTGTTTACTAATTACAAAACAAAATGCGATTCGAATACAACATTGAAGCAGGGAACTTTACAAAAGCAGGTGATGCTTCGAGTAGTTTTAAGAAAATCCTGAAACAGTTGAATGTCGATCCTCAGATCATTAAACGAATTGTAGTTTCTCTTTATGAAGGAGAAGTTAATATAGTAGCTCACGCCAACGGAGGAAAAGTGATTTGCGAAGTTGATACAAACCGTGTTAAAATACAGTTGATTGACGAAGGTCCCGGCATCCCGGATATAAAAAAAGCAATGCAGGCAGGGTATTCGACCGCATCAGCTAAAGTGAGGGAGATGGGATTTGGAGCAGGAATGGGGCTACAGAATATAAAAAACAATGCCGATACTTTAAATATTCAAAGTGAAGTTGGCGTCGGCACACAGCTTGAAATTATTGTTAACCTGCCAAAAGCCGGATAAATGGACAGCAAACACTTTCATCATGCATTAAAAATAAGCGACGACCTCTGCATCGGTTGCTCACATTGCATGAATGTTTGCCCAACCGAAGCCATAAGGGTACGCGATGGTAAAGCAATACTATACGAAAACCGCTGTGTCGATTGCGGCGAATGTTTTAAAGCATGCCCGGTAAGCGCTATTTTTATTGATCAGGATGATTTTAAACGCATACAGGCTTTCAAATACCGGATTGCACTGGTACCTGCGGTTTTTATAGGCCAGTTCCATGAAGGCATTTCCCGCGACCAGATTTTTGCAGCTATTCTCGCTAATGGTTTTACTCACATTTATGAAGTTGAAACAAGTGTTGATCTGCTTGCCAGGGAAGTAAAAGCATATGCCAAAGCACATCCTGAAAAGAAACCGCTGATATCTTCATTCTGCCCTGCAATTATCAGGTTGGTGCAGGTTAAATTCCCTGCATTAACAGAGCATATTATGCTTCTGAAACCACCTTTAGACATTACCGCTTTATATTGCCGCAAGGAACTTACTGATCAGGGCATCAATCCTGCCGAAATAGGTGTTTTTTATATTACTCCCTGCGCTGCTAAAATTGCAGCTATTAAAAGCCCTGTAGGTGAAGATTATTCAATGATTACCGGGGTTATCAACATGGATACTCTGTACAACAAGGTGTACAAACATATCCGCAACGACAGGTCAACGCTTCCAATAATCATCCCAAATAAGCAACTTTCGAAAACAGCTTTGCTTTGGACGCTCACGCACGGTGAAGAATCCAATGTTCCGGGTCGCAGCCTCGCCATCGACGAAATCCACAATGTGATTGAGTTTCTTGAAAAAATTGAGAACGACGAAATAGCTGATATAGATTTCCTTGAACTTCGTGCATGCGACGAAAGTTGTGCCGGCGGGGTTTTGCTTTCGACCAACCGGTTTCTTGTAGCAGAACGCTTGCGGGCATATTCAGCTGTTGCCGAAGTTAATAATTCGCTGCAGGAAGGCATCAACAAGTATTCCGATTATTTGCTCCGAAGGATGAACATTCAGGCAATCAATCCCCGTAGCATGATGAAGCTGGATGAAAATATGGAAGAGGCCATGCGTAAAATGGAGAAATCGACCCGTATGCTGCAATGCCTTCCTCTTACTGATTGTGGTGCCTGTGGATCGCCCAATTGCCAAGCTTTTGCTAATGATATTGCATTGGGAGAAGCTGACATCAGGCAATGTATTTTTATTCAAAAAAACCGGGAACAAACCGGTGAGCTTACCCCCGATGAATCGCTCGAAATGCTGAAAAGTGTATGGGGAAATGATAAATTTTTCTCGAACCGTAAATAACAAAAGCATAACATGCAGGTAAAAGATATAATAACAACACTTGAATTAAAAGTTTTCGGCGGAAGCCAGGGCTTGGATCGCGAAATTACCGGAGGCTATACTTCTGATTTATTGAGCGATGTAATGGGATATGCCGAACATGGTAAAATATGGATTACCTTACAGACACATAAAAATGTGATTGCAATAGCCTCATTAAAGGAACTGGCGGCGGTTATACTGATAAAAGGAAATAATCCTGATACCGATATGCTAGCTCAGGCCCGGGAAGAAGGAATTCCCGTACTTGGAACCAACGAGGAAGCTTTTGAAATAACAGGCAAATTGTTCAACCTGCTTAATCGATAATAATGAACAGTTACCGGGCTGATCTGCATATTCATACAGTACTGTCACCTTGTGGCAGTCTGGATATGAGCCCGGCAAAAATAATAGAAAAAGCCCGCGAAAAAGGCCTTGATGTTATCGGAATTACAGATCACAACTCAACCCGGCATTGCAAACTTATCAGCAAACTGGCAGCAACTGAGGGAATATTTGTCCTGATGGGCGCTGAAGTTACCACCCGCGAAGAAGTACATTGCCTTTCGTTCTTTGAAAATGATGACCAATTGTCGGATTTCCAGGGATACCTGGAGGCACACCTCCCTCCTGTCCAAAATGATATCCAAAAATTCGGATATCAGGTTGTAGTGGATGAAAACGAACAGATAATCGAAGAAATTGAGTTCCTTCTTATTTCGGCACTCGACCAATCCATTGACCAGGTTGAGCAGAAAGTACATTCATTAGGTGGAATTTTCATACCTGCACATATCGACAGGCCAAGTTACAGCATCACCAGCCAGCTGGGATTTATTCCGGCAGACCTGAACATTGATGCTATTGAGATTTCTGCCTCCTGCAAAGCTGAATCGGTTCGTCCTTTCATCACCAAACAAAAGGATGTAAAAATTATCAGAAATTCGGATGCCCATTATGTGGATCAGATTGGAAAAGTATTCACTACCTTTGAAATGGAACACCGCAGTTTCGCTGAAGTAAAACTGGCTCTGCACGGAATGCTGGGTCGCAATACAAGTATCGCATGAAGGATTTAGCTCTTCACATACTCGATATACTTCAGAACTCAGTAACGGCAGGTGCCACTCTTATTGAACTGGAAATTAACGAAGATCCCGCTAAGGATGTGTATTCAGTAAAATTTACTGACAATGGAAAAGGTATGGATGCCGCTACAGTACAGCAGGTAACCGATCCATTTTTCACCACACGGACCACACGAAAAGTAGGACTTGGATTGCCTTTATTGAAGCAAAATGCGGAACAAAGCGGCGGAAGCCTGCACATTTATTCAACACCAGGCAATGGAACAGAGGTTGAAGCTGTTTTTGGCTACAGTAATATCGACAGGCTGCCAACAGGCGATATTGCAGGAACAATGGCACTCACAGTTTCATCATATCCGGCGATTGAATTCATATACACACATAAAACGCCCGACGGCACTTTTAAATTTGACACACAAGAAATAAAAGAAACACTGGAGGATGTTCCGATAAGCAACCCACAGGTGATCGCATTCATGAAAGATCTGATCCGCGAAAACCTCGAAGCAATAAAAGCATCATAAATAACCTGTAAAGCAATTTACTAATCATTGTAAAAACTAAATCAAATGACCAAGATCACATCACTGGCTGATTTAAGGAAGATTAAATCCGATGTAGAAGCCAAAATGAGCCTTCGCGAACGGAGCGAAACCCCTGAAAGCATGGTTCAGATCAGAGTTGCAATGGCGACTTGCGGAATAGCATCCGGCGCCAAAATTGTAATGGAATACATGATCGATGAACTTGAAAAACGCAACATCCCTGCCATAGTTACTCAAACCGGCTGCATGGGATACTGTTATGCCGAACCTACTGTTGAAATAACACGTCCAGGACACGGCCCAATAGTATTTGGGTTTGTTGATTCGAAAAAAGCGGATCAGATCATCGAAAAATACATCAAAAATGGTGAACTACTCGATGGCATCATCCCTGTTAATTATGAAAATATTGAAGGCAAGTAAAAAATCCTGGAGGAAAACACTATGACACAATACAAAATACACCTGTTGGTGTGCGGAGGAACCGGTTGCAGAGCTTCGGAAAGCGAACTGCTGTTTCACAACCTCAAAAAAGAAGTTCTCGAAAAAGGTCTTGAAAATGAAGTCCAGGTTATCACAACAGGATGCTTCGGATTTTGCGAAAAAGGGCCCATCGTAAAAGTAATGCCCGACAATACGTTCTATACCCAGGTAAAACCTGATGATGCTATAGAAATAATTGCAGAACATGTTATAAAAGGACGCAGGGTTACCCGGTTGCTGTATGTTAATCCTGAAACGGAGCAACATGTTGCTGACTCAAAACACATGGGATTCTACCGTAAACAATTACGAATAGCATTGCGCAACTGCGGTTTTATTGATCCTGAAAATATTGAAGAATACATTTCGCGCGACGGTTATGCCGCTTTAGCAAAATGTTTAACTGAAATGACACCTGCACAGGTGATTGAAGAAATGAAAAAAAGCGGTCTGCGCGGACGAGGCGGTGGTGGTTTCCCAACTGGTCTCAAATGGGAAATTACAAGCAAAAGCCAGGCTGATCAGAAATATGTTGTTTGTAATGCTGACGAAGGTGACCCAGGTGCATTTATGGACCGTTCCATCCTGGAAGGTGATCCACATTCAGTAATTGAAGCAATGGCAATTTGCGGTTACTGTATTGGTGCCGACAAAGGAGTTGTTTATATCCGCGCTGAATATCCGCTGGCAGTCGAAAGGCTTAAAATAGC
>CAZOXJ010000056.1:16711-20556 GCA_964583325.1 uncultured Lentimicrobiaceae bacterium | reverse complement strand
AAACCCTTCAAACCCGAAACGCTTCAAACCCGAAACTCTTCAAACTCTTCAAACTCTTCAATCCCCTCAATCCCTTCAATCTCCTCAATCCCCTCAATCCTGAAACCTGAAACAAAATAATATAATTCTCCCATGAAAGGCTCCATTCTTCTTCTCGCCGGCGGCGGACCAGCTCCCGGAATCAATACAGTAATAAGTTCAGTAGCAAAAGTTTTCCTGCGTGAAGGATATCGAGTAATCGGTTTGCACGATGGGTATAAAAACCTTTTTACCGAAAATCCCAGTACTATCGATATCGATTTCGAAACAGCTGACCGTGTGTTCAGTATGGGCGGTTCCATGCTACGTATGAGTCGTTACAAACCAGCCGACCTCGAATTTAAAACCAATTTTTTCGTTAAAAACGATGTAAAGCTTTTGGTTACTGTTGGCGGCGACGACACTGCTTCTACGGCTAACCGCATTTCGAAATTCCTGGCTGAACGTAAATTCCCGATCCAGAATATTCACGTTCCTAAAACCATTGATAACGATTTACCACTTCCCGAAGGACAACCAACTTTTGGCTACCAGAGTGCCAAACAGGAAGGTGTTCGTATTGGTCGTACCATTTACGAAGATGCACGTACTTCCGGTAACTGGTTTGTAGTTTCGGCAATGGGCCGCGAAGCCGGTCACCTGGCGTTTGGTATTGGCGCTGCCTGCCATTATCCAATGATCATCATTCCGGAAATGTTTAACAAAACCAAGGTAACCCTCGATAAAATTACCCGGCTTATTATTTCATCCATCGTGAAACGCAAAATGCTCGGCATCCCTTACGGTGTTGCTATCGTGAGCGAAGGGGTTTTCCATTTTATGAGCGACGACGAAATTGAAGCTTCCGGAATACAGTTTACCTACGACGAACACGGACATCCTGAGCTTGGCACCGTGAGTAAAGCCCACATTTACAATATGTTGCTGCAAATCAGGCTCAAACAGCTGAGCATGAACGTCAAAAGCCGTCCTGTTGAAATGGGTTACGAACTACGTTGTATCGCGCCTACAGCTTTCGACTTATTGTATTGCAGCCTGTTGGGAATCGGTGTTAAGAAAATTTTTGATGAAGGGCTTACAGGCTGCATGGTAAGCTCCGATCCTACCGGCGATATTTTCCCATTGTTCCTCAAAGATCTGGAAGATGGACATGGAAAAGTGCGCACACGAATGGTAACTATGGACAGCCAGAAAGCCCATATGGTTTTCTTCGACAGTATTCAGTACCTAACTGCTTCTGATATGGAAGGAGCAAAGGAATACCTGAAAAATCCTGAAGAATTTGATTTCATGAAGATTTTGGAGTGGTAAATTTTCAAGTGTCTGCACACCCTTTTCGGGTGTCTGAACACTTGAAAATTTATCGAAAAGCCCTGTTCGGAAAAGAGCAGGGCTTTTTTCTGAAGGCAATTTCCCGAACATACCCTATTAAACTACACAAGTATTAATACTTTTTATGCCTATAACCATATAAAATAATTATTTTGAACTATCTTTGTGGTTATAACCACAAATAATAAAATACTATGATACCTCGCGAAAGCTATAGCCAAAAACTTATTAAACTGATTGACAAACCGTTTATTAAAGTACTTACAGGCATCAGAAGAAGTGGCAAATCCGTAATACTGAAGCAATTGCAACAATATCTGCAACAAATAGCATTTCATGAAAATAACGTCATCTATTATAATTTTGAGAGTCTGGAAAATGTTGAGATAAGCAATGGAGTAAAACTAAATTCTGTGGTGAAAGCCAGAATGAAAAACGATCAAAAATATTATCTGATTTTTGATGAAATCCAGGAAGTAGAATCTTGGGAGAAAGCTGTAAATTCCCTTTTATCTGATGGGAATACCGATATTTATATTACTGGTTCAAATTCGAAACTGCTGTCGTCAGAGTTAGCTACATACATTGCCGGGCGTTATGTTGAAATACCTATTAGTACGCTATCGTTCGCTGAATATTTGCAGTTCAGGAGTTTTTTAAACGATGATCCATTAAAAACTGACCATGAGGAATTCATTACTTTTTTGCGCTTAGGCGGTTTCCCTGCTATACATGCAACGGCTGCTGATACAGAAACAGCATACAAGTTTGTTTACGACATCTATTCATCGGTAATATTGCGAGATACAATACAACGATACAATATCAGGAATATTGAGCTGCTCGACAGGGTGATAAGGTTTGTTTTTGAGAATATCGGAAACAGGTTTTCAGCAAAAAATATCGCTGATTATTTTAAAAGCCAGCAACGAAAAATGGATTTGAATACGGTGTATAACTACCTGCATGCCTTAGAAGGTGCATTTATTTTGAGCAAAGTACATCGTTATGATATTAAAGGGAAAGAGGTATTGCAAACAAACGAAAAATATTACGTAAGCGATATTTCGTTAGTTTATGCGGTGTTGGGATATCGCGACAGAATGATAGCAGGCATACTTGAAAATATTATTTATCTGGAATTAAAAAGACGCGGTTATCAGGTGTATATAGGCAAATTAGGCGATAAAGAGGTTGATTTTATCGCTGAAAGAAGAGGTGAAAAAATTTATTTGCAGATAGCTTACAAATTAAATGATGCTCAAACAGTGGAAAGGGAATTTGCACCATTAAAGGCCATTTCGGACAATTATCCAAAATATGTTGTCACAATGGATGATTTTTGGCAAGATAACATCAACGGAATCAAGCATCTTCATGTAGCGGACTTTTTACTGTCGGATATCTATTAAAATTTCACTTACATTCCAGTATTCAAAAACCACGCTCGTATTTTATCCGCCAGCACCTTCGCCAGTTTGTATTTCGATTCCACCGTCCAGCCGGCAATATGAGGCGAAAGGATCACATTCTCAAAGGAAACCAATTGTTTAAGTGGTTCAGGAAAAGCCTCAGCATCCATGGCTTCGAAAGACGTCTTTTCATATTCCAGCACATCGAGTGCGGCACCACTGACTTTCCCCGATTTTAACGCCTCAACAAGCGAGGCCGTATTTACTACCGGTCCGCGCGAAGTATTAATCAACCAAATATTATTACGAAATTTCCAAATGTACTCTTCATTCACCAGGTAACGGGTTTCGGCAGTCAGGGGCACATGCAGGCTCAGGATATTTATTTCGGCAAAAATAGTTTCCATATCACACTCAGTCACAAACTCATCGCTGAATCCGGTTTTATATTTATCGTAAGCCAACACATTGCATCCAAACCCTTTTAACCGCTGTGCGAAAGCGCCGCCCATATTTCCATAGCCAATAATGCCGATTGTTTTGCCTTTAATTTCGATACCACGGTTAGCTTCGCGTCGCCAGATTCCTTTGCGTACTTCTGCATCGGCACGGTTCAGGTTATTTAGTAAGTTGAGGAGCATTCCGAGCGCATGTTCAGCAACAGCATCGCGGTTTCCTTCGGGCGAATTGAAACAAACAATTCCTTTTGATTTTGCATACTCCACATCAATACTTTCCATTCCCGCACCAACCCTGGCAATAAAGCGAAGCTGGGTGGCAGCGGAAAGCATATCAGCATCAAAAGTTATTTTGCTACGGATAACGGCACCGAAATAATCGCCGATAATGTGTTTGCAGTCATCAGAGTTATAACCAGTAAAATCAACACATTGAAATCCCATCGCTGTGAGTTCTTCACACAAAACAGGATGAGTATCATCAACAAACAGGACTTTTTTCACAGTAGCAAAACGTTTTTGAACAACTTATATATTGACTTGCAGGTAGTTGAAAAGCAACTAAAACTCACAAGTTTGAGAACAGTTGCGCACAAATTTACAA
>CAZOXJ010000056.1:12349-16611 GCA_964583325.1 uncultured Lentimicrobiaceae bacterium | reverse complement strand
ATATTAAGTCGTTGCTGATAAAGAATGAACCACAAATAAACTCATCCGACTTATGTGAACCTTATAAAGTGGCATTTGTTTAAACTTATCCATTCTAAAACATTGAATATGAATATGGAAGTTGGAACAAAAGAAAACCCGTGGATGCTAAAAACTGCTCCGGGCACATCGGAATACCAGATGTACAAAACCGAAAAAGATGGCAAAGAAATACTTGTTTGTGTGGTAGGATCAACAGTTCTGCATTACGATTACCGATGCCTGGCCGATCTGCACAGCATGCTTAAAAGTCATTGCGACTGGATGGAACTCGGCAGTGCCGACGAACAGAAACCGGCAAAAGATGGAACAGTCGAAGCCTGGGGCCGATCGCCCGAAAACCCTGTTGGCGGATGGTACGGACTAAGAAAAGGTTTCCGCGGACGTTTCGGAATGTATATTCCACCCCTGATGGAATTTTTGGGATTTGCCGAACTGGAGCATAATCCGAAGAATAACCGGATAAAAGCCAGGTAAACTTGTTTAGTAAAATTCATTGAGGGATTTTAACAAAAAACGGGGCATTTTTAATTACTTTTGCTGCATTATTCAACTTTTCCCCAAGAAGGAAAATCTATTGTTGTTTAATAATATCAAGTAGCTTTCCTCAAGATAAAAATACCATTTCTCTGGTGTTTAACCCCCTGCCCCTTATGAATATCAACGAAAAAATCAAACAGTTTAACGAATCAGTTGAAACAAGTTTATCTGACCTAACCTTTGTAAAATTATCGCTCGGCAACTACAAAGGCACTGAAGAAAACCTCAAAAACATTTACGTTAAGCGGATCCTGATCAAGAATGAAGAAAAACTCAGCTTCACTTACCGGTATAAAACCCGTGATATTGTAAAAAACTACTCAATCAGCGAAGGGATCAGCAAAGTTCAGGAAGCAATGAGCAATGGATTTCGGGTGGCAACATTGTTAACCACCGGATTTGACCTGAGTTATGAGAATCTCCACGACAAGAAATTTATCCTCCGTAAAAACCCTCCCAGCATTTTAACTGTGCCATCGGCAGATCACGACAGGAACAAAAACCGCCTGATCAGCAGTAACGATAAACCTTATCTCACCGAACTTAAAATCACGGATGAAAACGGAAAAGTGCTTGTAAACTCCCAGGACAAGTACAAGCAAATCAATCATTATATTGAAATCCTGAGCTCCTTACTGAAAGAAATTCCGTCTTCGGAAACTGTTAAAGTAGTAGATATGGGTTCAGGAAAAGGATACCTCACTTTTGCCCTTTACGATTACCTGACCACCGTTTTAAAAATTGATGCTGAGGTAACAGGCGTTGAATTCCGTCAGGACCTGGTAGATTTATGCAATAAAATTGCTGTGAATACCGGTTTTAAAAAACTTGGATTCCGGCAAGGGACAATTGAAAATTTCGACAGTACAGGAACAAATATCCTGATTGCGCTTCATGCCTGCGACACGGCAACTGACGATGCAATTTTCAAGGGAATTTCGGCCGGAGCTGATTTAATAGTAGTTGCGCCTTGCTGCCACAAACAGATCAGGCGACAACTGGAAGCTCATAAAACCAGTAACAACCTTGATTTCCTGACGAAATACGGCATTTTTCTCGAACGGCAGGCCGAAATGGTAACTGATGGAATCCGTGCCCTTATCCTTGAATATTTTGGATACAAAACCAAGGTTTTTGAATTTATTTCGGATGCCCATACCCCTAAAAACGTGATGATTGTAGGGATTAAAAACCCTAACTCTCAAGAGAAGGACATACGCATATTAGAGAAAATAAAAGAAGCCAGATCCTATTTTGGAATTGAATATCATCACCTGGAGAAGTTACTGAAAATATAAGCCTTCAGGCATTCACAGAAAAAAATCAAATTCCCTTAAAATTAAGAGGTGAAATTTAGTTTAACTAAATCCTAAATGTCAATCCAGACCTTAGATTTAACACAAATATTTTGGTTTGTTAATGATTTAGAAAAGAATGCAAACTCAGTCCATAACACTTTCGCTCAAAAAACAGCTTGTTGCCTCACTTTTTTTTCTACTTTTGACTGTTAATTTTTAAATTGTAACTTATCGATGGGTATTCTTCAAACTAAGCTAAAACAGTACGATTTGCCGCAACAGATCATGGCCGCAGGACTTTATCCATATTTTCGGGCAATTGAATCTGATCAGGATACCGAGGTACTTATTAATGGAAAGAAAGTTTTGATGTTCGGTTCAAACAGCTACCTGGGCCTTACCTGCCATCCGAAAGTGAAGGAAGCATCAATAAAAGCAATAGAAAAATACGGAACAGGTTGTGCCGGATCACGATTTCTGAACGGCACGCTTGACATCCACATAGCGCTCGAAGAGAAGCTTGCCAGCCTTGTCGGGAAAGAAGCAGCATTATGTTACAGCACAGGATTTCAGGTTAACCAGGGAGTAATTTCGAGTGTAACCGGACGCAATGATTATGTAATCCTCGACGAACTAGACCATGCATCAATTATCGACGGCAGCCGACTTACATTTGCCCGCGTACTGAAATATGCCCACAACAATATGGCAGATCTTGAAAGCAAACTTAAACGTTGTGAGCCTGATAAAATCAAACTTATTGTTGTTGACGGTATATTTTCCATGGAAGGCGATATTGCAAACCTGCCGGAAATCATTCGCCTGTCGGAAAAATATAAAGGCTCAGTGATGGTTGACGATGCCCATTCACTCGGCGTTTTAGGCAAAAACGGTTCAGGTACGGCATCGCATTTCGGACTTACCGATAAGGTTGACCTGATTATGGGGACTTTTTCCAAATCACTGGCTTCGTTAGGTGGTTTTATCGCAGCCGACAAAGAGGTTATCAATTATATTAAACACAATTCGCGCTCACTGATTTTCAGCGCAAGCATGACGCCTGCCTCAGCAGCCAGCGTAATGGCAGCCATCGACGTAATGGAAAGTGAACCCGAAAGGATAAAACACCTTTGGGATTTAACACGTTATGCCCTCGAAGGATTTAAACTGCTTGGTTTCGACACAGGAAAATCAGAGTCGCCTATTATCCCGCTTTTTATACGCGACGATATCAAAGCTTTACAAATGACAAAAATGCTTCTTGAAGAAGGCGTTTTTGTGAATCCGGTTGTTTCGCCCGCTGTGCCAAAAGAGGATTGCCTGATCCGCTTCTCACTTATGGCAACTCATACTTACAGCCAGATTGATACTGCTATAGAGAAAATTTCCGGAGTAGCCCAAAAGCTCGGGATTATCAGCATGGAAGCTGTAAAAGTATAAAACGTAAGCTTCACACTCAACCGGCGCATGGCAAAAGTTGTACTTATTACAGGCATTTCTTCGGGATTTGGTAAAGTAACAGCCGAAATTCTTTCGGCTGAAGGATACCATGTTTACGGCATAAGCCGTTCGTTACCCGATAATTTATCCAATAGCATCAAAGTGCTTCAGGCCGATGTTACTGACAGAGCATCCGTTCAGCGGGCAGTTTCAATTGTTTTAGAAAATGAAGGGCAAATCGATGTTCTGATCAATAATGCCGGGATGGGATTTTCCTGTTCGGTTGAAGATTCGTCACCCGAAAACATTGATCTACTGATGAATATCAATTTTAACGGCTATGTTAATATGATTCAGGCAGTTCTTCCTGCCATGCGAAAACAAAGCCATGCTACTATACTTAACATCAGTTCCATCGGTGGAGTAATGGGACTGCCTTACCAGGGCTTTTATTCCGCCAGCAAATTTGCCGTCGAAGGTTTGAGCGAAGCATTGCGGATGGAACTGAAACCCTTTAACATAAAAGTTATTGTTATAAGGCCGGGCGATTTCCGTACCAATTTTACCGCAAACCGCAAACCGGCAAAAAGTGTGGTTTCAAATAGTGATTACGAATCACAAAGCAGTAAAACGTTATCCATTATTGAAAACGACGAAAACAAAGGATTACCACCTGAGTTTCTTGCCCGAAAAATAGCCGGCATACTCGGAAAGAAGAACCCTTGTAATCAATATGTTGTTGCAACCCTGGAGCAAAAATTTGCAGTTCTGTTAAAGAAAATACTTCCGGTATCCTTGTTTTCGGGCATCCTATCCTCGCACTACGGCATAAAGTCTTGATTCTAAAAAATTCAGAATCTTTTTAAAATTATTAGTTTTAACTTACAGACAGGGCGAAGGGCGACATGGCGAGGGGCGAGAATCGTAATTGTTGAACTTCAAATT
>CAZOXJ010000056.1:2652-12249 GCA_964583325.1 uncultured Lentimicrobiaceae bacterium | reverse complement strand
CAGGTTCAATTGGGTTTTCAACCTCGGATTGACGCATTTGTTGCAATGATATTTTTTGCGACCGTATTTGATTATAACCTGCACAGGTATTTAACTTTAAAAAGCATTCCGGAATCCATCCATATTGAAAAAAACTCCTGGGCCGGCAGTAATTTTTTTGCTTTAAAAGCAGTGATTCTCATTTCATTTACCCTGCTGGTTAGCACCCTGTTTTTTTTAAGGATAAATACACTTTACTTCATAGTGCCGTTAGCCGCATTAACCTTACTTTATTCCGTTTCCTATCTGAAAAACCGATGGAACGGCTACTGGCACAAGAGAATCCCCGGAGTGAAAACTATACTTTTAGTCTTTATCTGGACAGCTTCCACCGCTCTCCTGGTAGGCGTAAACCGTGAATATAAACCTGATTCAGCGGAAATGTTGCTGATAAGCATCGAAAGGTTTGCATTTATTTTAGCTATCGCGATTCCATTCGACATACGCGATATTGCAAGCGACAGAAAGTCAGGAATCAACACCATACCCATTGCATTTGGAGTTGTAAGGGCATTTCAAATCAGCAATATTTCACTCTGTATTGCTTTAGGTATAGCCATTTACCATTATTCAGGAATAAATATGTTCTATACACTCACAGCTTTTAGTATATCTGCTGCAATTACTTTAGTTTCAATAAACAGCAAAAAACTCCGGACATTACCCTTTTATCATAACGGCATACTCGATGGATGTTTATTGCTGCACGGAATATTACTCTGCGGCAGCTACTATTTCCAAACATAATCATACTTTTACACTGCATTCGGAATGAGATAGTATCGCATTTAAACACACTGAAATATGGATACCAGTATTTTCGCTGACAAAGCCGTTACCCCCGACGAGAACATGCTTTCAGTAGCATTAGGCGATTTGCACCCGGCATGGATTGAAATAAAAACTTATGTATTTGACAAATACCCGCTTGCAAAGGAAGAATGGAATTTCCCGGGACAAAAATATGGCTGGAGCTTCCGCATTAAGGATAAAAAACGGGCCATTATTTATTTGCTTCCGCGCGATAAGTATTTCATGGTTGCATTCGTTTTTGGCGAAAAAGCTGCTAATGATGCTCTCGGAAGTAACATTTCCGATTCAATAAAAAACGAAATATCATCAGCAAGAGTATATGCCGAAGGAAGAGGTTTCAGGATTGAAGTAAAAGATGGATCCTTATTTGAAGATATTAAAAAGTTGATCGAGATAAAACTTGCGCATTGATTTCTCGAATGATTTTGTTCTTACTTTTTCCGCTAAAATCAACCTTTTAAAACTACTTGTAACCCTAACTAATGAAAAAGACGTTTCTGTTCACATTCCTTCTTTTTATCCTGTTTGTAAATATTTCGGCACAAGAGTCGGATTTTAAGTATTGGCATGAAGGCAAACTTACCTGGAACGACTTTAAAGGAGAAACAGGATTTCCGTTACTCGACAGCGAATTAAAATATTTTCTCACTTACGGATCTGAAAAGCAGAAATTTAACGATACTACAGTTTATCGGATTGCTGCTAAAGGTTATATTGACAGAAATTTGTCCTGGTCAAAAACGTTTAAAAAAACAGATCAAAACCTGGCCTATTTTCAGGTTGTATTTGATATTGTGGAGTTACATCGAAGGGGATTACAGAATAAACTTGACAGGCTTGAAGTGGTTTACAATGCAGAAAATGAACTTCGCTCAGCCATGTACAACTGCGAAAAAACGCTTGCTGATTTTAAAAAGGAATCGCAGCAAGGAGCTGATACCATTGTTGTGCAGAGATGGCAAAAAACAATACAAACCGAATTAGGTACTGCGGCGGGCAAAAGTATACCCGCATTTACCAAAAGGAATTTCGGGTATGGCATGCATGCAGGTTTCGGAAAAGGATTTAATACCGGCACAATAAAAGACAATTTTCCTTCCACTTTTAATTTCATTTTCGGTTTCGATGTGGCATATAAGGATGTAACACTGTTTCTTTGTGGCACATTAGGAAGTTCAAAAGCGGATCAGAGTTATAACGGAGAAATCAATATCCCAAAGGGTGAACGGGCCGGAGTGGCTATCGGGGATGTTTCTTTAGGCTATCCGGTTCTAAATAATGCAAAATTCAAACTTATGCCTTTTGCCGGATTAGGATTTCTCGAATATTCGGAAAAACCGGAACCAGATGAAACAAACTATAACTCAATGGCAGCAACAGGCTATCTTTTCGGACTTAATACCGACTATAAAATCAGGAAAAACCTGAGTTTTATTCCTGAAACATTTTTACAAACCCGCGAATATGTAGAGTTTACAGTACGGGCCAGATTATATGTTGCTCATGCTAACCTTTCGCCCGACATGAAGGGGTTTTCGATAAACCTGACTTTGGGACTGAATATGGCGGGCAATATTATAAGGATAAGTAAATAAACTTCGAAGGACCCGTTTTAACAAAGGATCTCATGTAATCCGGTTTAAAAAGTTCAGAATTGCACCTGCAGTGCGCCTTTCCCAAGTACCCCAATTGTTTTCAAATTCAATTATCATGCCATTTATAATGTTGTTTTTCAGATGTTTACACATACCGTACATAAGATGAATTTTTAGGATAATTATTGTATCTTCGCTCTTTCATACAAATAAGTGATTTGCCAAAATATGTGGAAATTTCTGGTCAGATTTATTTTTCGTAACAGGCCCGGGATACTAATTGCGATCGGTGTTCTTACTGTATTAATGGCCTGGCTGGGATCAGGTGTTCAACTTTCGTACGACAATGCAAAAATGTTGCCTGCCGACGATCCTGTTGTAATACAATACAATGCTTTTAAAACACGTTTTGGCGAGGATGGAAGCGTTCTCGTTATCGGGGTAACCAATCCCAACATGTTTAAACTCGAAGAGTTCAATGCATGGTTCGACCTTACATCCGATATGAGTAAAATTGATGGCGTGGAAGCGGTTATGTCAATCACCAAAGCCGCTAATATTGTTAAAAACGACAGTTTACGCAAGTATGATTTCCTTCCTCTCGTAGCTGAAAAACCTGCCACCCAGGCAGAGGCGGATTCGCTGAAATCGAAAATTCTTTCGTTGAAATTTTACGAAGGTCTGCTTTTCAATTCCGAAACAAATACGTATCTGCTGGCCATTACACTGAATAAAAAAAGGCTGAATGATAAAAGTCGCCTCGAACTGACCGACAACATTGTAAATCGCGCAAACGAGTATGCTGCAGCAACCGGGCAGGAGCTGCATTTATCGGGATTGCCATACATCCGCTCAGTGATGGCCCGTAAAATTCAAAATGAGCTATTCCTCTTTATTTTTCTGTCAATAATTGTAGCTGCATTTATCCTGTTTCTGTTTTTCAGGTCAATGAAAATTGTAGCAAGTTCATTGGTAGTAGTAGCAATCAGTATCATTTTTACCCTGGGGCTAATCGGAATATTTGGCTATAAAATTTCCATTCTTACAGGTGTAATCCCTTCACTTATTGTGGTGATTGCTATCGAAAACTGTATTTATATTGTTAACAAATACCATTGGGAATTCCGGCAACACAAGAATAAAATACTTGGTTTATCGCGCGTAGTTCAGCGTATCGGTTTTGCATCGCTTATGGTAAATACGGCTACAGCAACCGGTTTCGCTGCTTTTATCCTGGTATCGAACCAAATGCTCCGCGAATTTGGAATTATTGCAGCTATCAGCATTATGGTCGAATATGTATTGTGTATTATGCTGTTACCTATCATTTTCAGCTACATGAAACCGCCTACTGAGAAGCAACTGAAACATTTGGACAATAAAATTTTCGGACATATTCTCGACCGTATCATATACCTGATTCAATATAAGCGCAAATGGATTTTCTCACTTGCCGGCATATTACTGGTAGTGGGTATAATCGGGATGCTGCAAATGCACACTTCGGGCAAAGTAGTTGACGATATCAGCGAAAAAAGCACTTTATACAAGGACCTGAAATATTTCGAGAAAAATTTTGGCGGAGTTATGCCTTTTGAAATTTCGGTAGATACAAAAAAGAAGAAAGGTGTTATGCAACTTTCCACTATCCGGAAAATTGATGAACTGCAGGAGGAAGTGCTGAAAAACAAAGAGTTCTCAAAACCTCTTTCGGTTGCCGAGCTGGCTAAATTTGCCAAGCAGGCCTACTTTAACGGGAATCCTGAAATGTACAGCCTACCCAATTCGCAGGAAAAAAACTTTGTGCTATCCTATTTCCCGCGTAAAGCCATGGGACAGCAGAATATGCTGAATTCCTTTATCGACAGCACACAACGCTATACCAGGGTCAGCTTTCAGATGGCTGATATCGGCACCAACGAAATGAACCGCCTGCTCGACAGTATCAGGCCTAAAGTAGCTGAAATATTCCCTGCCGAAGACTACGAAATCAATATTACCGGCAACAGCCTTGTTTATACCCGTGGTACCGAATTCCTGATCAAACATTTGTTTCAGAGCGTAATGATAGCCATCGGATTTATTTCACTGCTGATGGCATTGATGTTTTCGAGTATAAGGATGATCGTAGTATCGATGTTACCTAATATCATTCCGCTCATTATTACAGCCGCCATCATGGGATTTACCGGTGTTGCGGTGAAACCTTCGACCATAATTGTTTTCAGCATTGCACTGGGCATATCCGTTGATAATGCCATTCAATATCTCTCCCGTTACCGTCACGAACTCAAGGTAACCGGCAACGACATTGGCAAATCGACTATAAACGCTTTACGCGAAGCCGGTTTCAGTATGATTTATACCTCTATTGTGCTGGTGCTGGGATTCAGCGTATTTATGGTTTCGGGATTTGGCGGAACGCAGGCTCTCGGAATGCTGGTATCAACAACCCTTTTTATTGCCATGTTCTTTAACATTCTGGTGCTCCCTTCGTTACTGCTGGTTCTTGATAAATATGCTGTTACCAAAGCATTTGAAAGCGAACCTCTGATCGAAATTTATGATGGTGATGATGAAACAAACGGGAACGGACGGAGCAACGGCAATCATACCCGAAATAACAGTAAGTAATCAACAGAAATTCAGCACACTCAAACCTAACCTAATCCTTTGTTTTCCTTTTGAATATCAACAATAAAACATTTATCTTATGAAAGGCATTATTCTCGCAGGCGGTTCAGGCACACGGCTTCATCCTCTTACTTTAGCTGTAAGCAAGCAACTCATGCCCATCTACGACAAACCAATGATATATTATCCTTTATCGGTCCTTATGATGGCCGGCATACGCGAAATACTTATCATCAGTACACCATACGACCTGCCTAATTTCGAGAAACTTTTAGGCGACGGCTCCGAGTTGGGTTGCAGGTTCAGTTATGCCGAACAGGTTATTCCTAACGGCCTGGCACAGGCTTTTGTGATTGGCGAAGAGTTCATTGGTAAGGATAAAGTTGCGCTGGTACTTGGCGATAATATTTTTTACGGTACAGGCCTGCAGAAACTGATTCAGGAAAACAGTGATCCTGAAGGTGGTGTTGTTTATGCATATCACGTTTCGGATCCTGAGCGCTATGGAGTTGTTGAATTTGACGAAAATCATAATGCAATTTCAATTGAGGAAAAGCCAAAGCAACCCAAATCGAACTATGCGGTTCCTGGCTTGTACTTTTATGATAACTCTGTGGTGGAAGTGGCCAAAAACATAAAACCAAGTCCGCGTGGCGAGTACGAAATAACAGATGTAAACAGGTATTATCTTGAACAAGGCAAACTCAAGGTAGGGATTCTTAGCCGTGGAACTGCATGGCTCGATACAGGCACTTTTGCCTCGCTCATTCAGGCTTCACAGTTTGTGCAGGTTATTGAAGAACGACAGGGGCTTAAAATCGGATGTATCGAAGAACTTGCTTACCGTATGGGTTTTATTGATCGCGCCCAACTGGAAAAAGTTGCTGCTCCCCTGCTAAAAAGCGGTTATGGATTATACCTTATGAACTTGCCTGAAAGAGAAAAATAATATGGCCATGAACCAGGTTCAGGATTTGCAAAACCGAATTGATGATGCTTTCCGTAACTTACAGTTTCCTGCGGAACCAGCTGACTTGTACAATCCCATTTCCTATACCCTGGCGTTAGGCGGCAAGCGCTTGCGTCCTTTGCTCGTTTTGGCCTCGTGCCAGATGTTCGGCGGCGACACATCCGATGCTATCAATCCTGCCATTGGTATTGAGTTGTTCCATAACTTCACTTTGCTGCACGACGACATTATGGACGAAGCGCCCCTGAGGCGAGGCAAAGAAACCGTTTATAAAAAATGGAATTCGAATGTAGCAATTCTGGCTGGCGATACCATGTTTGCTATAGCCAACAAATACATGCTACGTACCAGGCATCAGGCTATTTCGCAGGTTGTAGAACTTTTTAATCAAACAGCGATTGAAGTTTGTGAAGGCCAGCAATACGACATGGATTATGAAAAACGGATGGATGTCACAATTCCTGATTATATTGAAATGATCCGTCTGAAAACTGCAGTTCTGCTGGCAGCAAGCCTTAAAACCGGGGCAATTATTGCCGGTGCCGGAACAGCAGACTGTGATTATATTTACCAGTTTGGTATCAATATAGGACTAGCTTTTCAGTTAAAAGACGACTTACTCGACGTGTACGGAATACAGGAAAAATTCGGAAAAGTAAGTGGCGGCGATATTATTGCAGGCAAAAAAACATTTCTGTATCTGAAAGCGCTTGAATCAGCCGGATCGCAAACTGAATATTTCCGCGACCTCTATGCCTCACACGATATAGACAGCAGAGAAAAAGTAATGAAAGTGAAAGAAATATTCAATCAGCTTGAAATTGAACAACATACCCGCAAGCTGATCGACGACTATTACCAAAAAGCACTTCACGACCTGTCGCGTATCAGTTTATCAGTTGAAGCAACTGAATCGCTGCGGGAATATACGGATGGCTTGATGGAGAGGGAGAATTGACGGGAAGATTGAGTTTTTTTGAGTTGACAGGGAGAGGGGAGACAAGGAGAGGGGAGACAAGGCGACTGTATTACAACATTTTACATTTCACATCCGACATTCCACATCCGACATTCCACATCCCACATTTCACATCCGACATTTCACATCCGACATTCCACATCAAAAAAGTTATTCAATCCCTGCTTTTTGCATCATTTCCAGCTCCGAGTGTGCGAGCTCCCAGGCTTCCATTTTTAGCTCAAGCTCTTTCTTAAGCCCCTGGTATTCCTGAAACATGCGCGTACTTTTCCCGGCATCTTTGTGAGTATCAGGATCAGCCAGAAGACTATCATAACGAGAGATTTCGTTTTCAATAGCTTCAATTTCCTGTTCGGCTTTTTCAACTTTAACAGCCTGTTTGCGTATTTCGCGTTCCTGCTGCTTTCGCCTTTCATAACTCAGCTTGTTATCCGAAAGGTTTTCGCCCGATTTCTGTTGTTCAATCCTGCGGGCTTCGAGTTGTGCCAGGTTGGCTAATTTGCGGGCTTTGATAAACTCGTTGATATCACCCAGCCAGGTTTTAATGGTATGGTTGCGGAATTCAAATATTTTATCTGTGAGACCATGCAGGAAATCACGGTCGTGCGAAACAATAATCATGGTGCCATCGTACCGAAGCAAAGCATTCTTCAGAATATCCTTGCTGATCATATCGAGGTGATTGGTGGGTTCATCGAGTACCAGCAGATTTACCGGATCAAGAAGCAACTTGGCGAGTGCCAGTCGTGCTTTTTCACCTCCCGAAAGCACTTTCACCTTTTTATCAATGGCTTCGGCACCAAAAAGAAAACTCCCCAGGATATTCCTGATTTTCACCCTGATATCGCCGACAGCCACATCATCAATGGTTTCGAAAACTGTTTTTTCAGGATCGAGCAATTCAGCCTGATTTTGAGCGTAATAACCTATTTTAACGTTATGGCCGAGTTTACAAAGTCCATCGTGCGCAAGTTCGCCGGTTATTATTTTAGCTAATGTAGTTTTCCCTTCGCCATTTCGTCCTACGAAAGCCACGAAATCGCCTTTTTCAATAGCCAGCTCAAGCTTGTTAAGTACTAATTTTTCGCCGTATTTTTTTGTAAGATCCTTACATTCAACCACTACCCTGCCCGAGGCTGGTGCCGGTGGAAATAAAAAATGAATTGCCGACGAATCAGCCGTGTCCACTTCTACCCTCTCCATTTTATCGAGCAGTTTTATACGCGACTGAACCTGCCTGGCTTTGGTTGATTTATACCTGAACCGCTCAACAAATTTTTCGATCTGCGCAATCTGGCTTTGTTGGTTGTCGAAAGCAGCTTTCTGCATTTCCATCTGCTCTTCGCGCATCTCAACATATTTCGAATAACCGGCCTTGTAATCGTAGATTCGGGCATTCATAATTTCGATGGTGCGGTTGGTAACGTTATCGAGAAAAGCCCTGTCGTGAGACACAAGCAGAACCGATCCGCTGTAAGTGATCAGGAAATCCTCGAGCCAGGTTATGGATTCAATATCAAGGTGATTGGTGGGCTCATCGAGAAGTATAACATCAGGCTTTTTAAGCAGTATTTTGGCTAGTTCCACACGCATCTGCCATCCTCCGCTGAAAGTACTGAGTGGTTTGCGGAATTCGGCGGGCTCAAAACCAAGGCCTTTAAGTATCTTTTCCGACTCTTCCTGCATATTCTGTCCGCCAAGCAAATGGAAGCGGTCAGTGGCTTCGGTTAAGCGCTGAATAAGCTTCGTATAGGCTACACTCTCATAATCGGTACGCTCGGCAAGTTCAGCAGCAAATTTGTCCATCAGATCATGCTGATGACGTGCTTCTTCAAATGCTGTCATGGCTTCTTCCAGCACACTGAGTTTACTTCCGGTAGCCATTTCCTGTGGCAGGTAACCCACCGAGCTTCCTGACGGACTGGCGACTACGCCACCTTCGGGTTCCTGCAAGCCGGCGATAATACGCATCAGTGTGGTTTTACCTGCGCCGTTGCGACCAACCAAACCAATACGATCGCGGTCACCGATAAGGAAACTAACGTTGCTGAACAGGTAATCGCCGGTAAAATGGACTGAAAGGTTGCTTACAGAAATCATAGGTGGCAAAGGTAAGGGTTTTGGCCAAAAGAAAAAGGAGCCGGCGAAAGCTCCTTTTAATGGAAAAATTGAACAACCTAATGCAACACTACAAGTTTCCGGGTAAAGGAATCGCCGTTGGCAGTATCGAACCTGATAAAATAAATGCCTGATATCATGGAAGATGTATATATAAAAAAGGCTGGTTGGTTGGTTATGTTTTGACTTAGCAATATTTGACCTGAGGCATTTTTAAGTGTGATGGTTTTCATTGGTATGGGAAATTCAATTTTTACACCTTCATTGGCCGGATTTGGGTATATTTTCACTCCAGCGGAAGCCTGTGGTTCTTCCAATCCCACATTTGTACTGATTAATGCATTTATCATCAAATCCTGATAAGGAGATAAAACCCAGGGATTTCCGAATATTACGTTGCGAGAGTAACTTTGATTAGCTTTAGGTGCGGTTTCATCCACCCCGATGGG
>CAZOXJ010000056.1:0-2552 GCA_964583325.1 uncultured Lentimicrobiaceae bacterium | reverse complement strand
ATTCCTGGTGCGAAATGCGAAACATTCAATTGCAGTTCAGACTGATCCTTTACAGGAACTTCATCAACTATGCTTCCCGTAAGATTGTAGACTGTAATAATTTCAACCGGCGTGTTTAATTCAAGGATTAAAAATTCATCAGCCGGATTCGGATAAATATTCACTTCGTACTTTTGTAACTCCTTTTGACCCACATAAATGCAACTCCAGGCTGAACCGGATTCACTGCCCTCACCTTCAATATATTGCATAGTAAGTCGGTATTCGAAACAATTGTTACCGATATTGGATATATCACGATCCACAAATTCATTTGTACCAAAAGGAACTGAGCCAATCCAGTTATATTCACCCAAACCTTGCTGATTGGGGCCGGCGGGGAAGGAAGAATACTCTTTACGGTAAATATTATAACCCAGAATGTCGCATGGATTATCGGGGCCAGGCACCGTATCGCCCACCAGTGCCGAAATTCTTATCATAAAAACTCCACCTACTGACTCACAATCAACCATTTTACACCAGGTTACACCATCGTAAATCCAACTCAATCCGCTAGTTGCAAACGGGCCTGTTGCATCCAAGGCGATATCCATAAATTGTCCGGTTGTTACTGTGCGAAACATGGCGTAAAAAGTTCCGTTAAACGGAATATCCGGTAAGGATACATCAGTAAAAGCATTCTTTAGTGGAATAAAAGGCTCAGAAGAACCAACCAGGTTTCTGTTTCCGTCGAAAATATCAATTACACATTCAGAGGAAGTCCCGAAAACGTCAAGAAAAACAGATGCTTTCTGCAAAACACCGAAGTCGGAAACCTGGAATTCGTTTCCCTGCCAATACTGCGATGATACTGTCCCATGCCAAAATTCCACAGAGCCATCGTCAAGAATATAGTTCAGAACTGTAAGTCCCGGCGTGAAAGTATTCCATGAAACGCGTATGTCATCTTCGGGGTTTCCCTGCCTTACTGCTTGTACTTCCATATACCAATTGTCAGTGTAATAAGTATACACATTTATATTATCAATATACCAGGCATTAATATCTGATGGGTTTACACCTTCGGTGCGGAAGCGTACCTGGAAATCATTATCCAGTATTTTCAGAGTAATATCGAAATCCTCCTGCAACCAGTCGAAACTTCCTTCATTTTTATACCGTTTGAGTTCATAAACATGGTTCCCTGCTAATAATTCAACAATCAACTCTTCTGTCCCTGATAAGGAAATATCACTAAGTTTAACGTTGTATCTCAAACCGGAACCATAACCCATGGGGCAATCATCAAATCCCATCGAGTTAAAATGCCAGCTTGTAAGTGCCGATGAATAACTGCCCGGCGACTTTCCTCCTTCGTATTTCACCGAGGGCGCTTCGTTGCCAACCTGCCCGGAAACGGACCAGTTGCTTCCGGCTGTCCATTTGTTTAATGTTAAAGTTCCTGATGTCCAGTTCTCGTTAAACGGAAGATCAAAACCGGTATCAACAAATCCACAGGCAGTTTCCTTTATTGATTCAGCCAATATTCCGGGAAAGCCGTAAACACTAATATTGTGAATGGCTGTAACATCAATACAGCTTTCGCCAAATTCAAGCGCACTGAACCAGGATGTGACCGATACCGGCACATTGGCAATCAGGGCATCATTTGAATAAATATTATAGGAAACAATTTCGGAAACCGAAAGAGGCGTTTGCCAGGTAAACCACACACCGGTATCGGAGGGATTAGCCGTAAGGTTAGCCGGAGGAAGCAGGTAAAATGAAGTGAATTGAACACAGGTATCAGCAAACCCCAACGGGTAGTTAGCCCTTACACAGAAACTGTAATCTTGGCCATACGTAACCAGGTCGGGCGAAATAAAGTACTCTGTTTCAGTAATAACTGCAATTTGATTTTGATTTAAAAAAAGTGTGTAGCCGCTTACTCCAAGGCTATCCGATTGAACCACCACATTATCCACTGCCCAACCTGACGCCTGGTTTCCCTGGTCGTCGGCATGAAAAGCAAAAAGAACTGACGACAATCCGCCTGTGCCCGACCATTGCGAAAGATCTATTTCAACCTGGTTCCAGGTAGGGTAATGAATCATTTCTTCGACCAATATCCATGTCAAACCATTATCAGTACTCATTTCAACGGTGGCTTTTTGACCGTTGTTGCCATTAAAATAACTATCGAAGGTGAGTTTAAATCGATCGCAAACCGAAAGATCGAGAGTCGGCGTTATAAGATATTCGCAACAGCCGTCGATTCCTGTACCACCTGCATCGTCGTTTACCAATGCATATTGAGTGTGCTCGGGAATAATAAAATAGGTCGAACTTCCGCCTTCGCTCATATACCAGCCCACGGCATGATTGGTAAGCTCCTGCCAACCTGTGGGAGGAAATATATTACCTTCAAAATCCTGCGTCAAAATCGTTTTGCGTGGTGCATCCCAACTGGTATTGAGGTAATAATCAGCCTGCAGGTTGCCTACCGGCAAAAGTAATTGTGCATTTACTTTCACGGTTAATAATGCAGAGAGCAAACAAATACCGAAAAA
>CAZOXJ010000055.1:0-20653 GCA_964583325.1 uncultured Lentimicrobiaceae bacterium | reverse complement strand
TTTAAAGGTCTGGTAATAATCTCTCTGCGAAATTCTAAGAATATATACACCTGGTTTCAGCTGAAGTTTGTCGTTGGAAAAACCATAGCGGTTCTCTACAGCCGCTGCGTCCCATTCACCTGAGGATAAAACTCGTCCGGCCATATCGCTGATTGCGAACTGTATTTTCTCACCAGCGTATAACGTATTAACCTTTACAGTGAATTCGGTTGTAAACGGATTCGGATAAACCATAGCATCGAAACCCGCCAAATGATCATCAACCGCAGTTTCGTCTCCAACATTTATTTTTATTTCACTCAACCCAAAACAATTGGCTCCGTAATTCGAAACAGCTGTTAAAAGTACATAGCGAGCTTTCCGGTTTTCGAAATCAGGACCCGAAGTTCCTTCGTAGAATGCCGACCCATTTGCTTTTTCGAGTTGAAAAGCTCCCAGTGTCTTCCAGGTAATTTTATCAAGAGAATAATCAATTGTAAAATTCCGGATTCCTGCATTCAGATTGGCCGGATCGTTCACATTCCACAAATGACTTTCGGCTAAGGTGTAAGGCTCTCCAAAATCGTACAACAACCAGTGTGAACTGTTTCTTTCGGGATTGGGATTTTCGGTAGGCTCACACGAAATCCAACCATCGTACCAGGTGGTACTGTGACGGTCGGCAAAACATTGTGCCTTAGAAAACAGTGTCGTAAAGAAGAAAATTATCAGTAGTAGATATTTCATATTCATTGTTTTGGTCATCTGTTTACGGTTTCATAAATCCAATTGGCGGAACTCCGGAAGAAGTATTGTAAAAGTTCGCAAGATTTGGAAGAATTATATCCAGTTCCGAATCCGGCACTCCAAACCATTGGGCCAGCTCAGCAAAATATAGATCCGTTGGAGTAGTTGGTATCAATACGCCATCATTTACATCGAGGGCACTGTTTAATGCCAGAGTAGGGTAGGAGCCATACATATCTCTGCCAGCCACTGCGCCACCCGCAATAAAAACATTTCCGCCCCAGGCATGATCGGTTCCGTTTCCATTCGAAGTTAAGGTGCGGGCAAAATCCGAAATGCTGAAAGTAGTGACCTTGTCTGAAATACCCAGTTCTTCCATAACACCTACAAAATAGTTAACAGCCTGATTTACTTTTGCCAGATTGCCGGAATGTTTTATAAGCAGTTCATCGTGATTGTCCCAGTCACTGAGCTGCACGAAGAAAATCTGCCTCGAAAAACCAAGTGCTTCGCGTGCTGCAATGGTTTTGGCAACCATACGCAACTGGGCACTCAGTGCATTCTCAGTGTAGGGAGTAGTAAATTCAGGAATGGCATCAATTGCCGATTGGAATTCGAGGCTCGAATCATTTGATGTTCTAACCGTATCAGCGTATGTGTTCTTAAAAACATCCTGATAGTCATGCTCCAGCATCGAATCGAGTGCTGCACGCCTTAACTGACTGAAAGGATCCTGATTGTTGTAATCGCGAATTCCAATGCTTCCCGAATCATTAATTACATAAGGAACAACTGTTTGCCCATATTGAAAAAGGTTTATTCCTTCGAGCGATATATTCATTGATATACGCTGGTTCTCGTTCAGGGTGCGGGTAAGATCTGCAATGCGCCCTCCCCAGCCAATGTTTCCTCTTTCGTGCGGACGACCAGTATGCCATTGCCTTTGCTGATCGGAATGTGAAAACAATCCCAAAGGGGCACGCACAGTTCCGTTGAGTAATTCTGCTTTGGTTGAAGGCTCAACCAAAGTTCCGACATTGCAAAGGAATGCCAGCTTCTGGTTTTCGAATAGGTTTTTTAGATCAGGAAGTGCCGGGTGCAAACCGAATAAACGACCATCGGATGTTATGGGATTTACAGGCAAAATTTCCGACTGAGGAATTGCAAGATTCGAACGGGTGATTGCATATTCAGCGTATTCATTTGTGCCCCTGGGAATCAGCATATTGTATGAGTCATTTCCACCATGTAACATGAGAAAAACCAGTGCTTTATAATCACCAGCCGCAAAATTGCCATATGATGCCAGCGAACTTGCAAGAGCCTTTGTTGAGATAAGCGACGAAAAAAGTGTTGTGTAACCTGCAGCTGCACAGCTTAATCCTATGAATTTCCGGCGCGAGAGTGATCCTTGTGTTTTCATAGGCGGCTATTTAAATATTGCATAATCAGGACTAACAAGCAACAGATACAATGCCATTTTTACCCTGTAAAGTTCGTAATCAATTCCGGGTTCTGTTCCGGCGATCGGATCAACAGCCTGCCTGATAACTTGTCGTGTTTCATTGGATAAGAGTCCGTGTGTAAATAATTTATCAAGCTGATTAATAAGTACTTCGCTATCACGTGCAAAATACTTGAGTGTTGTAAAATCAAGAGTTGCATCCTGATCAATACCCAGATTCCAGGTGTTGTAAACCGGATATCCGAATTGCGGATAAGTCCACAGGTCAACTTCATTAAAATAAGCAATTCCCGATGCTGAATTATGTATCTGAAACTCAGGTGCAAACAAACCCATATCGAGTATGCCGCCATTAGGTTGAAAATCAGGAAGAAAGAAATTGAAAACTGAGGGTGATCCTAAAGGGGCTTGTCCGGTTTGCAGGTAAAATGCATATCCTGTGTTCCAGTCGAGCCCCGAAGGATTGTAAATATCAAGTTGCCGGGTAACATTGAAATACCTGAGCATGGGTTCCCTGAGTTTTCCCTGGTGAGGATGCTGAACCCAACTACAGCTTCGGGCTTCTTCATCGAGCAAAACTGCTTTAATCACTGCTTTCATATTTCCTCTTTCACCGTTCGAATTATTGAAAGCAGCAGTCACACGACCAATATACTCAGGACTGGGATTTGATTTAACCAGTTGCTGAATAAGCCTGCGGGCAAAAATAGGTCCAGTGTTGTTGTGGTTAAACAGATGGTTTACAGCATCTTCAATATCTTTTATGCCGGTTTGTCCTGCAGGAATTGTGTATCCGTTCATCAGATGTTTTTCGCCCGGTTCGTGCCAGGCATCATACATTGCCATTGGTGTTTTTTTGTTGGCAAACCAAAAACTCACACCGAAGTCGGGTACAACCCCGTACGGATTTTCAATCACTGCCCCGGGCCCAAGGCCTGTAAATACATTTGCCAGTTCTTTAATATCGTCATTGTCGTAAGTAGGTATCTGCCCGCCCTGAGTATTCAGTTTATAAGAACCATCCTGGTTTAGCTCATACAAACCAATACTGAATAGCTGCATGATTTCACGCGCAAAGTTTTCATCAGGATGCACATTGGTAATACTGTCGCCTTTAGGATTATTATAATGGCTAAGATAACTGCCCATCATGGGATGACGGGCTACATCATTTAGCAGCGTTTTGAAATTTGCGAAAGCATTTCGCGAAAGCATATCATAGTAATATCCTAGTCCGTCGCCGTAATCATTCAATCCCGAATTCCACGAAATAACAAATATTTCGCTTAGTGCCAGAGCGATACGCTGGCGTAACAAATCCTCATTGTTCATATTTGTCTGCCACCAGGCATAAAGGAAATGTTCAGCCGAGGGACCAAAGTAATCAAGCGGATCGCCACCATTTGCTGCAAACATTTCACGCGCATCGATGTAAATGCTATTTGTTAGTTCGCCCATGTTTCCGGCCGGTATCTGAAACTGCTCGTCAATCCACATTTCAAAGGGTTGCTTAGCTACATTTTTAATGTAGTTCAAATCAGCACCCAGAGTTGCCTGTGCTAGAAACCGGGATGTTTCAAGCAATCTGCCATCGAGCCCCTTGCCATTTATTGTATTTTCGGCATGGGCGGTTTCGTTCCATAAAGGTCGTGTGTAATTACTTGAACTTGAAACGCTTATCCCATTGCTGTGTCCGGCCCCCAGAAAATCAGTGTGATGCTGAGCCGGCAGGTTCAACGTAAGTAACAGTAAATAGAAAATTGAAACCCATTTCATCGACGTATGATTTATGAAAATTCAATCAGATAAATATCAGCTTATATGGTTTTTATAAGCGCGCATCGAATAATTGATCAGATAATTTAAGTCAGAAGCTGAACTGTTTTATTCGCATAGTTTATTGTAATCTAAAGTCTTAACTATACAATTGATGTTCATCAACTCCTTCTGTATGGTAAAAAGACCATTTTTTTAATGAACTTAATTGAAGCATTTTTTAATAACTGAAAAAAGAGGAACTTATTTTGTTATTCCCTGCTGATTCAAAGCCTGCTGATACCTTGATGCATTAAGCAGATGTTCGTTCAGCGTAACAGCAAAGTTGTGGTAACCGGAAAAATCTTCCCTGGCACAAAAATACATGTACTTATGCTGCCTGTAATTGAGCACTGCATCGATGGATGAAATGGATGGAAGGCAAATGGGACCCGGCGGTAATCCGAGGTACATGTAAGTATTATAAGGAGAATCAATGGTTTTGTAAACATTTAAAACCCGTTTGATACTGAAATCGCCGAGAGCATAAACCAACGTCGGGTCAGCCTGTAACAGCCAGCCGTCGCGGAGGCGGTTCATATAAACTCCTGCAACATCCTGTTTTTCATCGTTCTGATTGGTTTCTTTTTCAACAATGGATGCAAGGGTAATAGCTTGTAATTCTGTAAGTCGGATTTCGGCTAACCGTGCTTTTCTTTTTTCGTTCCAGAAAGCTTTATATTCTTTATTCATGCGTTCCATGAATTTTTCGGGCGAAATATCCCAATATACTTCGTATGTATTCGGAATAAACATGCTTATTACGTTTTCGGTAGTGAAACCAAATTTTTTAAGGTATTCTTCATCATTGAGCAGTTTCATCAACGATACGGAATCAGTTTCCAGCTGTTCGCCAATATGTCCGGCCAGTTCCGCTTTAATGCGTATATTGTTGAATATGAGTTTAACAGGATCTTGTTGCCGGGCCCGGAGTTTGGTAATGATCTCCCGGTTGCTCATCCCTTCTTTAATAAGGTAATGTCCCGGTTTTATATTATTGGGATATTTCATTAACTGAGCTAGCCATTCAAAAGATGCCCTGTGTACAATGGTTCCGTTTTTATACAGCATACCCTTTACTTCATCCCATGTAGCACCGGACTTAATATTTATTGCAACCGAAGGCTGGTTATCAAGCCACACATTGGGTTTGTAAACCATGCGGTAACCGAGATAGCCTGCAATTCCGCCACCAACAAGCAGCATCACAATGAGTGTGAGAATGATGTTCTTTCTTCTCGATCGGTTCTTTTCGCGTTTTATGCGGCTCGAATAGTAATTTCCCATTGTTTAAGGGGATTTTAGTTTTTGTTATTGTGATTTACAGCAAATATGGCATCGTTATTCTTGGTCCCGTACTTCGGAGAACAATAAGATGTCGCCAGTTTATTTTTTGTGGTTTATTAACTGAAACATCAGTACGTCAGTCCATTGTCCGTTACGGAACAGCCAGTCTTTTTTATGTCCGCAGTTTATAAAACCTGCTTTGGTAAACAGTTTTATGCTTTCCTCGTTACTGAGTTCTATGTTGCAAAATACCTGGTGCAGATCGAGTGTTTTGAAACAATATTCAATCAGCAGGTTCAGCGCTTCGGTTGCATATCCTTTGTGCCTCGATGCCTCATCAATCAGGATGCCGATGCCGGCACGCTTATGAAATGGATCAAATTCAAACAGATCAATGCTTCCTATGGTATTGATATCATCGCCGTCAGCATGGTAATCGATCATCATCCGAAGCTGTTTTGTCGCAAAAATATCATTTTCGGTATTCAGCACAAACTGTTCAATAGCAAACCTTGAATATGGAACAAACGTATTACCAAGATGCCAGATGCTTGTATCGTTTTCCCAACGGAAAATGGTGTCGATATCGGATGGTTCAGGTGCACGGAGCAGCAGGTTCGGTCCAATCATAGGGTTCAGATTTCAATTTTACCTTCAAATACAAACCTGGCAGGACCAGTAAGTTTTACCTGTTTAAATGAATTTTCGGTGCGGTTAAAACTTACGTGAAGCCGGCCACCGGCAGTATTTACAAAAAATGCGCTACCGCCATATTTCAGCGAAGCCGCAATAGCACTGGCCGTAACACCTGTTCCGCACGAAAGGGTTTCGTTTTCAACACCTTTTTCGTAAGTGCGTACATAAAGCTCTTTTTTTAACGAACCGGCAAAATTTACATTTGTACCATGCGGTTCATAGCGCGAATCGTAGCGTATTTCGCGCCCTGCTTCAATAAGGTCGATATTGTCAGGATTATCAACAAATTTTACAACATGATATGTTCCTGTATTGAGGTAATATATACCATTATCTGTGTTGTAAATTACGGCATCCTGCATTTCGAGTTCAACTGTCATTTCGTGACCGCTAATTTCCATTATGCGGGTATGATGCACTCCGTCAGCAGCCATAAACCGGCCTGTAACACCGGTTATTCCTATCTGAAAAGCAAAAGCGGCGATGCATCTTCCTCCATTGCCGCAAAATGTTGCCGGGCTGCCATCGGAATTAAAATAATTCATTCCAAAGTCGTAACCTTCACTGTGTTGCACAAGCAAAACCCCATCGGCACCAATGCCAAAATGTCGGTCGCATAGCCTTCTTATCAGTTCGGTGCTTAAAGGGAACTGCAGTTTCCGGTCATCGATCAGGATAAAATCATTGCCGGTTCCTTCGTATTTGCTGAATTGTAGTGTCATTTCGGAAACAAATTTAATATATTCCTTGTCAATATGTCAGATTGCTTCACGAATATGACATTTTTAATCATTTATTTTGTTCTGTTTGTCATAAGGAAATATGCTTCAACAGATTAGAATTTTTATATCTATTTAACTGAAAAACAGTTATCTGCTATTAACTTTGTATATTGACTCATCCTGATGAAAAAATGAGTTAACATTAATTAACAAGAGGCTAAAAACTATTGGTATTATCCTTGCGTTACTAGGACAATATCGAACAAATAATAGAGTTTAAAACGTAATTAGACAAAACTTTAACTTTAAAAAGAACAAGAAATGAAAAAGTACGCAGGTTTTTTTCTGATGGCAGTGTTAGGTGGTATGATTTCGTTGGGCGGATATGCTCTTTTACAAAAAAACACTGAAAAATCGCTGGGAGTGCCACAGCAGGCACCGCCGGTTCAGCTTACCAGTATGCCTGGGTTAGCAGCTTACCCCGATTTTATAGCTCCGGCTAACAATTCAATACATGCTGTAGTTCATATAAAAACGGAATATGCCCGTAAAAACAGTTTGTATGATAACTTCTTTAATTTTCACGAATTCTTTGGCGAAAGCCCATACAGCAAACCCGGACCACTCCAGGGCGCAGGTTCAGGAGTTATAATATCGCCCGACGGTTATATTGTTACAAACAATCATGTGGTTCAGGATGCCAGTAAGATAGAAATTGTATTAAACGACAAACGTTCATATGAAGGAACCATAGTTGGAACTGATCCATCTACTGACCTTGCTGTTGTTAAAGTGAAAGAAACAAATCTGCCTTTCCTGGGTTATGGCAATTCCGATGAACTGCAAATCGGCGAATGGGTACTTGCCGTCGGCAATCCTTTTAATCTTACCAGTACGGTTACTGCCGGAATTGTTAGCGCCAAAGCGCGTAATATCAATATTTTAGGCACACCCGATGGAACGTCAATTGAATCGTTTATTCAAACGGATGCTGCCGTTAACCGCGGTAACAGCGGAGGTGCACTTGTAAATACCCGTGGCGAGCTGGTTGGTATAAATGCTGCTATTGCAAGCGGTAATGGATTTTATGCCGGTTACTCGTTTGCTGTTCCGGTAAATATTGTGAAAAAAGTTGTTGCCGACCTTATTGATTACCGCGAAGTTCAGCGCGCATTCCTTGGTGTAAGTATTCGCGAGATGGATAGCAAATTTGCTGAGGAAAAAGGTATTAAAGAGCTTCGTGGAGTATATGTTTCGGAAGTTAACGAAGGCAGCGCTGCAAAAGATGCCGGTATCGAAAGAGGTGATATCATTACTGCCATAAACTCAATTACGGTAAACAGTACTTCCGAACTGCTTGAGCAGGTAAGTCGTTATCGTCCGGGTGAGAAAGTTGTTGTAGGTGTTAGTCGCGATGGCGTTGAAAAGACTTTTAAAGTAACCTTGCGCAACCGCGATGGAAATACCAGCCTTGTAAAGAGTGAAACTAAGGATGTAATGCCTATGCTTGGAGCTAAAATGCAGGTAGCATCTGCTGATGTGCTTCGTAAACTTGGAATTGACCATGGCGTTCAGGTTACTGAACTGGGTGATGGTTTATTACGCAACGCAGGCATACGCGAAGGATATGTAATTACGGAAATTGACAAAAAACCGATCCGTTCCATCGACGATTTGAGTCAGATTTTATCCAATAAAAGTGGTGGGGTTTTACTCGAAGGCATTTACCCAAACAGGGTCAGGGCTTACTACGGTTTCGGATTAAATTAATAGACTTCAAACGCAGCGAAAAGCAACTCTGGGTGAACCGATTTTAAAACAAACCTTGCTTTTCTTTGTTCTTAAATAAGAGTCTGAGCATTCATTCTTCAGATTCCGTGCATTGTTTATATCTGATATGTTAAACTGTATAGTGTTGCTATGCAGTTTAGCTGTATATAAAAGACAAAAAGTCATGAGACAACTCAAGATAACCAAATCAATCACCAACCGCGAAACCGCTTCGTTGGATAAGTACCTTCAGGATATTGGGAAGGAAGCACTTATCACAGCGGAAGAAGAGGTTGAACTGGCCCGTAAAATAAGGGCCGGTGATCAAAAGGCGCTCGATAAATTGTGCCGTGCCAATCTGCGTTTTGTTGTATCAGTTGCAAAACAGTACCAAAACCAGGGGCTCAGTCTTCCCGACCTTATCAACGAAGGAAATGTGGGGCTGATAAAAGCCGGTCAGCGTTTTGATGAAACACGTGGATTTAAGTTTATTTCCTATGCGGTATGGTGGATTCGTCAATCCATCCTTCAGGCATTGGCGGAGCAATCACGTATTGTGCGTTTGCCACTTAACCAGGTGGGATCGCTGAATAAAATCAAAAAGGAAACTTCGCGTCTCGAACAAAAGTTTGAACGTTTGCCTTCTGCTGAAGAAATTGCCGAAGCTCTCGAAATACCTGGTTATAAAATTGATGCCGCGCTGAAAATAACTACCCGTTATGTTTCGATGGATGCTCCTTTAGTTGATGACGAAGATACCCGTTTTATCGATGTTTTTATTGATGAGGATACTCCGTTTACCGATGCCGGTCTTATGCGCGAGTCATTATCTCTCGAAATACAGCGTTCGCTCTCCACACTCAGCGAAAAGGAAAAGGATGTTATAAACCTTTATTATGGCATTGGAATTCCTCATGGATTAACACTCGAAGAGATTGCACTTAAATTTGACCTTACCCGTGAACGTGTGCGACAGATTAAAGAAAAAGCTATTCGCCGGCTGAAGCACAACTCGCGGAGCAAATTGCTGAAATCATACCTTGGACAGTAATTCTCCTTTTTAGCTTTGAGTAAACATGTCGGATAATGTGACAGTTTTAATTGTTGCAAATTGTATCAGTAATTTCGTAATCTTAATTCAAAAAGTGTATTACCTTTGTTTAGGGAATTATACTAGTTATAAAATGCACTTCAAATCCATTCGGTATTATACATGAAAGTCCTTATTGCTGAAGATAACCTGATGAATCAACATCTCATGAGTAAGTACATGAGTCGGTTAGGATGGGAGTTTGTGATTGTCGAAAATGGATTGTTAGCTACCGAAGCATGCAGATCCGACGATTTCGATGCAATTTTGATGGATATTGATATGCCTGTTCTTGATGGTATTGAGGCAACCCGGTACATCAGGGTTTTCAATAAGGGAATCCCGATTGTTGCAATTACTGCTTACGCTGATGATCAGATGCGGACCGAATGTGCCGAAGCCGGCATGAATGCATTCCTGGCTAAACCTTGTTCGCGTGAAGATATAAAAGCGGTAATACTGGAATGTGTTGAAATAAGTTCTTATAAAATCCCCTGAAAATCAAAAATATACGTAATTGAAAGGCCTGGTTTTTGCCAGGCTTTTTTTTTTATTTATTTACAAGGAATTCAGGGATGTGATTTGTAATTTTGCACTGTTTTTTAAATCCGGTTCACATCATTCCGTTTTTTAATCGGGTACAAATGTTTCCCGGTAGTAAATCATTGGTAATCATACTGCCGGATTAATTCTGTTATACACAAATCATCATGGCTGAAACAAGGTACATTTTTACAACCGGAGGGGTTGCATCATCATTAGGTAAAGGGATTATAAGTTCATCATTGGCAAAACTGCTTATAGCCAGAGGCTTCAGGGTTGCTATACAAAAACTTGATCCTTATATCAATATCGATCCGGGCACATTAAATCCCTACGAACACGGAGAGTGTTTTGTTACCGACGATGGCGCCGAAACTGACCTTGATCTCGGTCATTACGAGCGGTTTACCAATGTAAGGACCACTCAGGCCAATAATGTTACCACAGGCCGTATATACCAGGCTGTTATTGATAAAGAGAGGCGTGGCGATTACCTGGGCGAAACAGTGCAGGTGATTCCTCATATCACCGACGAAATAAAATACCGTATCCAGTTGCTGGGTGCCAGTGGCAATTACGACTTTGTAATTACCGAAATAGGAGGGACCGTGGGCGATATCGAATCGTTACCCTATATCGAATCGGTGAGGCAGATGAAATGGGAACTTGGAAACCGCTGCCTTGTTATCCACCTTACTCTTGTACCTTACCTCGCTTCATCAGGCGAACTTAAAACCAAACCAACCCAGCATTCGGTTAAAATGCTTCTCGAGTCAGGAGTGCAACCCGATGTAATCGTTTGCCGTACCGAAAAGCATCTTAACCAGGCAATCCGCAATAAAATAGCCCTCTTCTGCAATGTAAATCCTTCGGCTGTTATTGAGTCAGTGGATGTTGAAACTATTTACGATGTGCCATTGCTGATGGCTGACGAACGTCTCGACCAGGTTGTACTTGAAAAAATGCAGGTTCCTATCCGCAAACAGCCCGACTTAAAACGATGGGAAGAATTTCTTCATAAGCTTAAAAACCCGCTTGGAGAAGTAAACATCGGGTTAGTAGGTAAATATGTTGAATTAAGGGATGCCTATAAATCAATTACGGAATCATTTATTCACGCCGGCGCTGAAAATCAGTTCAAGGTAAACCTGAAAATGATCCATTCCGAATCCATTAACGAAAGTACGGCCAAGCATTTGCTTAACGACCTTGATGGGATACTGGTAGCTCCAGGTTTCGGCGAGCGTGGAATTGAAGGTAAAATTATTGCTATTAAGTACGCCCGCGAAAAGAAAGTTCCTTTCCTGGGAATTTGTCTCGGAATGCAATGTGCTGTTATAGAGTTTGGTCGCAATGTGCTTGGTTTAAAAGACGCGCATTCAACCGAAATGAACCCGGCAACGCCTTTCCCTGTGATCGATATTATGGAAGAGCAGAAGAAAGTGGATAAGAAAGGCGGTACCATGCGCCTTGGCTCTTATCCTTGTACCTTGAAGGCTGATACCCGGATATGGGATGTATATCAGTCAAAGGATATTGTTGAACGCCATCGTCACCGCTTCGAGTTTAACAACACATATTTGGACGAATATCAAAAGGCTGGAATGGTTGCGGTAGGTATCAATGAACAAAACAACCTCGTCGAAATCATCGAGTTAAAGGATCATCCCTGGTTTATTGCTGTTCAGTTTCATCCGGAATATAAAAGTACCGTTGCAGCTCCGCATCCGCTTTTTGTTCATTTTGTAAAGGCTGCCATAAAATACAAGAAAGTACAGACCAAATAGGTGTACATCTGAAAAATCTGGCAACATTTATACTTCACATGTTATGATTAGTTTATCATCATACGATTGAGCATTTGAACTAAGCCAACATTTTGTATCTTTGCCCTCCCGAAAATACTTTCTTGTGATAAAATATTGATAATCAGATGTTTTTCCGAGTCAGAACCTAAAACCGTAATTTAAGTACATATATATTAATAGATGAGTAAGAATAACATAATTGGTCTGGTCATTATAGTCGGTTTGCTGATTGGCTACAGCCTCTGGATGACTCCATCAAAAGAAGAAATGGCGGCTGCCAAACGCAAGGCAGATTCGATAACACTGGTTCAACGTACTGATTCATTGCAAAATGCGATGAACGAAATGGTAAGAAGAGCTATCAGTGATTCAATAGCAAAAGCTAATCCTGGTGAAGTAGCAAATGTTGGAGCCGATAGTCTTACTGCCGGATTTGCTCCTTTAACTGTAAAGGAAGAAAAATTTTATACCATCGAAAGTGATCTCCTTAGGTTGAAAATATCGGCTAAGGGTGGTAATATATGGTCGGTTCAGCTTAAAGATTATCAAACATTCGATACGCTGCCACTTGTTCTTTTTAAAGGCGATTCCTCCATTTTTGGCTTCGAATTTAATACAGAGGACCTTCGGACCATGAATACCGGCGACCTTATTTTTGTTCCGGCTACGCCAACCAAAACCGATACAATAACAGTTGCAGGTAAGGATTCGGTTCAGTTTGCTTTGAGGGTTTACCCTGGAAATGCCGATCCTGCTACCGCTACGAGTTATATAGAGTATGTTTATACCCTCAAGGGCAACGATTACATGGTGGGGTATAAAGTTAATTTCGTGGGTATGCGGGGGTATATTGCTCAAAATACCCGCGATTTATCACTCCTTTGGTCCACCACACTTTTGCAGCAGGAGAAAGGCCTTAAAACGGAACAAACTCAATCGACCATTCATTATATGGATGTTGCCGGCGAAGTGGATTACCTGAGCGAAACAAAGGATGAAAAGGAGCGGATTCCAACTGCAGTAAAATGGGTTTCATTTAAACAGCAGTTCTTTTCAGCGACCTTGATTGCGCAGGATCGTTTCGAAAGTACAGATATTGAAACTGTTGGCCATCCGGAAGATAACACCGACCGCCTGGTGAAAACAATGAAAGCGGCATTTATTCTTCCTTACAGCATTGAAACTGACCAAACCTATAACCTGCAATGGTATTTTGGCCCGAACAAATACAAAGTAATGAGGCAATACGGAATGAACCTCGAAAGGCAGATTCCGCTTGGCTGGAGTTTCTTCCTCATGCAATGGATAAACAGGTTCGCGGTTATTCCTGTTTTTAACTGGCTCGAATCGTCTAATCTGAATTATGGTATAATTATTCTGATTCTCACTATTTTACTAAAGATTGTCTTGTTCCCTATAGCATGGAAAACATATATTTCCTCCGCTAAAATGAGGATATTAAAGCCTGAAATTGAGGAGATTGGTTTGAAATTCCCTAAAAAGGAAGATGCCATGAAAAAACAGCAGGCTACAATGACATTATATAAAAAGGCCGGTGTAAATCCAATGGCTGGTTGTGTGCCGATGCTGCTTCAGTTTCCTATTCTTATCGCGCTCTTCAGGTTTTTCCCAGCGGCGTTCGAATTAAGGCAGCAATCTTTCCTTTGGGCAACCGACTTATCGAGCTACGACTCCATTTATTCCTGGACTACACATATTCCGTTGTTGAGTACTTACTACGGAAATCACATCAGCTTGTTCACGCTGCTGATGACCATTTCGACCATTATGTACACCAAAATGAATAATGATATGATGGGTTCAACGCAGCAGATGCCTGGTATGAAAACCATGATGTACCTGATGCCGATTATGTTCCTTGGATTCTTCAATAATTTTTCGGCCGGTTTAAGTTATTATTATATGCTTGCCAACTTGTTTACATTCGCCCAGATGTTTATCATAAGGAGGTTTGTAAACGAGGATAAACTTCATGCCCGCATACAGGAAAATAAAACAAAGCCGGTTAAGAAATCATCCTTTCAGAAACGTCTGGAAGAAATGACAAAACAACAGCAACGTAAAGCCGTCAAGAAATAAATGGTAAGAGACCTGCTTACAAGGCGGTAATCCCATAAACACAATTAAAAATCCGCAGTAAAAATCAATTGATTTTGCTGCGGATTTTTTTGTTAATCCCTGTTGTCCGATAAAAAAATATTTCGCCTGTCGGGACTTTATTTTTGTTATAACTTATTTTCTACCTGCAGCTATTTGCGGCGCAAATAATCTAACAGGACAGTCTCATGAGGATTGTAAATATTGCTATATCTTATTCGAAACCAGGCACATATTTGCCAAACGGTAAAGCAACCGCGCTCCTACATTCGCATCCCACTCATCGCTGCCGGGAGCTACTTCATTGAGGTCGAAACCTATGATGGTACGACCCGATTTTACCAGTTTTTCGACCAGGTAAATGGATTGTTCCAGTTCCAGTCCGCCGGGAACGGGTGTTCCGGTGTTAGGACACAATTTCGGATCGAGCCCGTCGATATCAAAACTCAGGTACACTTTTTCAGGAAGGGTTTCAATAATGGTATCGCAAATTGCCGACCAGTTTTTACCTTCAAATTGCGAATGTTTAATTTCACGGTCATAGAAAGTGGTAATCCTCGGTTCGTTATTGATCAGGTTTACTTCGGCCTCGCAATAATCGCGGATGCCAACCTGCACCAGGTGAGATATTTGCGGAAGTTTTATGGCATTGTACATGATGGACGCATGTGAATATTCAAACCCTTCGTAAGCCTTTCGAAGATCAGCATGTGCATCAATATGGAGGATTCCATAGGAAGGATATTTTTCTGCCAGTGCCTGCATCAATCCCAAGGGCGTGCTGTGATCGCCACCTAAAAGTGCAACAATCTTGTTTTTCTTTAAAAGCTTAAGCGATTCATTTTTAACCCATTGGTTCAGTTCAAGGCAGGCAAGGTTAATCTCGTCAAGAGCATCCTGCATGGTAGTATTATCCATTGGATCAATGCCCTGTTCCATCTGAATAATATATTTTTCAGCCTTTGGACGCAAAGCCTGATTCCTTTCTAGAATACCCTGGTTCATATCCTTCATGGCAATTCCAAGTTTCCAGGCATCATTAACAAATGGATCGTACAAATCCACCTGGTAAGAGGCAGCCAAAATTGCTTCCGGAGCACCGGCAGTGCCCGCCTGATACGAAACAGTTACTTCCCAGGGGACAGGCAGAATAACCAGCCGGGCATCGTCGGCATCAAAAGGCAAACCGTATATGTTTCCACTTAAATCGCCAATCCCGTTTGGATCGAAAGTTGAGATTTTATCTTTAAAGTTCATGAAATTGTGTTTTCAATTTAGATTGTAATACTATACGCAAGGATTTTTACATCAGAATTGCTCCGTTGATTTTCAAACGCGAAATGTAAATTCCGGAATCATTGCTGATCGGAATTGTTTTCGGTCAGGAATTTGAGGAAAAGTTCCATGCCCTTGATTTTGGCATCATCCAATGTATAACTGATGTCGTTTTTCAGGTATGAAATTAATTCCTGTTCCGTAATATGGAGCTTTCCGGCCAGTGTGACCGATTCCTCACGATGGTTTGTTCCCCATAAAAGAGCGGACCGGAACGAAGCTTCAAAATCTTCCGGCAAGGGTATGCGGGTAATCCATGCAGCAAACACAAACGGCAGTCCTGTGAATTTGATCCATTCGCCTGCAAGATCATAACAATGCTGATATTGGCGGCATAATCCGAATGTTTTATCACCGATAAGCACCATTCCTTCGTCTTCAGTTGGTTTCCCGTGCAGATTGGAAAGACTTTCCCATCGTGGGCTAATGTTCCAGTATTTTTTTGCCAGTATTTTAACCAGGTTCACTGAAGTACGGCTATCCGTATCGAGATAAATGGTTTTTAAATTTTCAAGATTTGAATTTGAAAGCAGCAACACGGATTTCACGTCTTTATCAGCTCCTATGCAAAGGTCGCCAAGCAGTCTGTAATCAGGGATGGCAGGTAATGCCCCCACAGGAATCAGGCCTATATCAGCTTCGGCAGAAATAATTTTCCGGGCACATTCCGATGGCACATCAAGGCTTAGCTCAAATCCTGATAATAATCCGGAACGGGTGAGACCATATA
Source organism: uncultured Lentimicrobiaceae bacterium (assembly GCA_964583325.1). Lineage (GTDB taxonomy): Bacteria > Bacteroidota > Bacteroidia > Bacteroidales > UBA4417 > UBA4417. The sequence continues at coordinate 4,548 of CAZOXJ010000055.1, read as the reverse complement.
TAAACGGAAGTGTATTGTAGTATGAAACGGCTGTAATTCGTATCGGGTTCATGGTGCCGAAATTATAAAAAATTGTTGGAGAAATGACTAGTACCTTATTTTAAGAATTCCAAACTTATTAACCATCTGAACTTTTTACAATGTACTTTCCTCCTCAAACTTATATTTATGAATTTCTTGTTGTTGCTTTTGTGCAGCTATTTAACCAAAAGTTCCTTTCTCCTGTTTATTTGTTTCTGACATTCTTTTATGAACAAATGCAATTTGAGCCCTTAAATTCTTTTCCTTTGTAGTACCATGTCACTTTATATTTCTTCTTTAAATTCCGGTAGCAACGGAAACTGTTATTATATTGGTAATCAGCATGAAGCTGTTTTAATTGATGCCGGAATTTCCTGCCGTGAAACGGAACGCCGGATGCTACGTTCGGGTTTGGATTTCAGAAGGATCAAAGCAGTGTTTATTTCGCATGAGCATAGCGACCATACCAAAGGTGTTGAGTTTATTGCCCGTAAATACCAAATCCCTGTTTACATTTCAGCCGGCACATATAGCAACAGCCGCTTAAATATTGGTGCAGGTTTCCTCAGGCATTTTGAGTCTGATACACCCGTTCAGATAGGTGGCCTTTCGGTAAATGCGTTTCCTAAACTTCATGATGCATCGGAACCACATAGTTTTACGGTATCGGGAAATGGTATTGTTGTCGGAGTGCTTACTGATATTGGTTCGGCTTGTGAGCATGTAATTAAGAATTTTAGTTTGTGTCATGCCGCATTTCTCGAAGCAAATTATGACGAAGCAATGCTTGAAAATGGGTATTATCCTGTTTATCTTAAAAATCGTATCCGCAGCGATCACGGGCATCTTTCGAACCACCAGGCACTTGAGCTTTTTACAAAGTTTAAATCGGAGACTATGAGCCATTTATTGCTCTCGCACCTTTCGCAGGATAACAACGATCCGCATCTGGTTGAACGAATTTTTAAACGTTATGCAGGCGGAACGCATATAGCAATAGCCTCCCGACACCGGGAGTCGCTTGTTTACCGGATATCAGGTGAAAATATCGGCGATCCGGTGAAAAAGCCGGCAATTTTTCCTGCGCAATATATACAGACTACATTGTTTTAATTTTAAAACTGTAATTCACAAAAGAGACTTATAATTTGTTGATAAAGAGTTAAACAGCTTGATTTAATGAAGCCATAAAATAAAAAAACCACCCGTTTACAGGTGGTTTTTTCGATTTAAAATTAACTCTCTCTAAATGAAAGATTTTTACAGAACGCCCTGATCGAGCATAGCGTTGGCAACTTTTAAGAAACCAGCGATATTGGCGCCTTTTACATAATTTACATATCCGCCAGGCTCTTTTCCGTATTTGATACAGGCTGAGTGAATATTGATCATGATCTGGTGAAGTTTCTGATCAACTTCTACAGCGGTCCAGTTGAGTTTCATTGAGTTCTGGCTCATTTCGAGACCTGAAGTTGCAACACCACCGGCATTGGCTGCCTTACCCGGAGCAAACATGATTTTATTTTCCTGGAAAACTTCAATAGCTTCAGGAGTTGTTGGCATATTAGCACCTTCGCAAACACAGATACAACCGTTTTTTACAAGGTTTAATGCATCTTCCTTACCAAGTTCGTTTTGGGTTGCGCAAGGCAGAGCGATGTCGCATTTAACTTCCCAGGGACGTTTTCCTTGAACAAACTGAGCATTCGGGAATTCGTAGGTATATGGTTTTACGATATCCTGGTTCGAACCACGAAGTTCGAGCATATAGTTGATTTTATCGCCACTGATTCCATCAGGATCAAATACATATCCATCAGGTCCTGAAATGGTTACAACTTTACCGCCAAGTTCAGTAACTTTAAGGGCAGCACCCCATGCAACGTTACCAAATCCTGATATAGCAACAGTTTTACCTTTGAAGTCAGTGCCTTTGGTTTTGAGCATTTCCTGTGCGAAATAAACATTACCGAAACCTGTAGCTTCCGGACGAACAAGGCTACCGCCCCAGTTGAGGCCTTTTCCTGTAAGTACGCCTGAATGTTCGCGTGCAAGTTTTTTATACATACCATAAAGGAAGCCAATTTCGCGGCCACCAACACCTATGTCGCCTGCAGGTACATCGGTTTCAGGACCAATGATCCTCCACAGTTCGAGCATAAACGACTGGCAGAAACGCATAACTTCAGCATTTGATTTTCCTTTAGGATCGAAATCGGATCCACCTTTAGCTCCACCCATAGGAAGTGAAGTAAGACTGTTTTTGAAAATCTGCTCGAAGCCTAAGAATTTCAGGATGCTAAGGTTAACCGAAGGGTGGAAACGAAGTCCGCCTTTGTATGGTCCGATAGCATTGTTAAACTGAACCCTGTAAGCGAGGTTTACATGTACCTTGCCATGGTCGTCAACCCAGGGAACTTTAATAGTAAGAATCCGATCAGGCTCAACTAAACGGCTGATGATACCTGCTGCCTCAAATTGAGGATTTTCATTGTAAACCTGCTCGATTGATTCCAAAACTTCACGAACGGCTTGTAAGTACTCTACTTCACCCGGATGTTTTTTCTCCAGGTCAATCATGATTTTTTCAACTTCCATCACAAAGGAATTTAGGTTAAATAATTATGTTATGGGTTAAATATTGTTAACGAAATAACAAGGCAAAAGTAGAAATTTAAGTAAATCACTGACGTTTTTCGGGATATTTTTTTTCATTCCAAACAAGCCTTGTGAAAAATGTCGCAAGGCTTGTCAATGCTCACTTATATCGGTTTTTGATTTTGTCAACAGATGCATCCGAAAAAACTATTATCCTTTTTGAAGCCTTATTCTCTGTTTTTTATGTCCGACAGGTCGATGTTTTCGGTAATTTTTGTTTTGCAAGTCAAAAATATTAAAAATACGCAAACGATTGCGTTATGGATTTTAACGGTACTTTTTATGTACTGGAAGTTTACAAATAAGGCAACCGGTGGTAAAGGGTTACTGGATATATTTTGTAATTGAATAGATGAATTGTAGCGTGTGGCTCGTTAACGAAGAAGGTTTATCACTGGTAGGGATTTTCAGCCTTTGGCTGAAGATATCCATGCTTGCATGCCTGCTTCGCGCAATTAAACAACAGGCAAGGCTTCGTTAAGTTGTAAATCCGCGCCAGCAGAGGCTGGAAAACCGACAGAAACGAAAATCAATAACCAAACCGGCCTTCAATTATTCCGGTAATCGATAAATCTTCATCCAGATCAGGCCAGTGAAGACCGGTGCCATTACAAATAATTTCTATATTACTACGCTGTTCAACTGAAGCTGTTCTTAATTTTGAATTCAATTCAACCGGAAAGCGCACTTCTTTCTTATCTGACAAAATGAAACAGATCATGCCATTTTCGTACCATGCTTTTACTGCTGTAAACATCAAATCAGCTACCGTGTACTTCATGCCATTTAATTTTTATAAGTTCGAGATGCGAAAAAATCAGCTGCTCTGCAATCTTAAGGTCATTTACCTTCATACCTTGCGAAAAACCAAGTTCAACCGGATCAATACAATATTTAGCTAATCCTCCTAACCAATTCCCTATTTAAATAAAAAACCAATTTTTAAACCGGATGAAAAGGAAATCGGGAAACTGCTTTCAGAGATAGAAAATCCGTTATAAAAACTGGTTTCGTCGGTTGAGGATATCCATAACCTAAGCCTGCGCTATGTATAATTCATGCCCCTATACTATCCTTATTCTTATCTAATTTTACTTAAAAATACCCCAATCAAGTATTTTATCCTGAGTATCAAGGTTATTTAGATTAGTGCCTTTTAAATATTTTTTAGGCAGAAATATTTCCTTACTATGAATACCCCATATTTCCCATTTGTATCTGTTATTGGGCAGAATTGCTGTTGCACCTTCATTCAATGCACAGTATCTGTTGAAAAAACAGGAGTCGGGAATAATATTTGCTCCGCTCATCGTAAATAGATTAAGGCTGTCAAAAATTGAGAATACAATCGACTGATTACAGCTGACAATAAGCTCTAATTTGCTTTTGGTAATTTTATAGACACCTTCGTAATCAGGTTCACTAAGAGTAATTATATCATGCCCGGTCCGGAATTTTAGTTTAGATACAGAATCGTAATATTCAAAATATGAATTTGCATCATTTTTTTTTTTGCAAATAGTCAAGTAAAACCTGTTTTCTTCTAATGTAAGACTATAATAAATAGCTTTATCAGGATCAGTATAAATTCTTATAGTCTCGTAGTATCCTGCCATATTATCCACTACTTTATTTTGGGAGAATATCTTGTCATTTGACACAAATATCAAAAGCACTGAAAAGAAATAATACTTTAAAAGAAGTTTCATGTTAATGAATGAAAAAAGGGGAAATCGCTTTAAAGAATGCTGATAGCATATTGCCTCTACCTTAGGAACTTTGTGTAGTTGTGAAACATTAAAACTCCGAAATCCACCAATTCCCTATTTAAACAAAAAACCAATTTTTAAACCGGATGAAAAGGAAATC
>CAZOXJ010000054.1:10067-20677 GCA_964583325.1 uncultured Lentimicrobiaceae bacterium | reverse complement strand
TTCCTGTATTTCAGATTGACGTCTCCCATCACCTGCCTGTATTGAATTTGGATCAATCATATGCTTAAAACTGTTTTAAAATAGGTTTGTGCAACTGAAGTTACTGTAATGAAAAGAAGTTATAGTTGTCATCCGGATTCAACAATCTTTATCTATAACCCGCATCTCATTTCAAAAAACTATGCTTATTTAATCAAGTAGAATCTCTTCCCGAAAACAGGGTAGCTCATACTACTATTGTTTAGCTATGCATAAAGAACTAATGTGTTCCGAAATAACCATTTAAACATGAATTCATATTAAAATGTTTACATATATGCGAAATAAATAAGATGAAAGCTATGCATTGTTTACCTTTCTTTAGCAGGCATAGTTTTGTTTTTCTATCTGAATGAGAAAAGCTTTCAATATCTTAACTGTTGAGAAAAGTTTTTTTTACAAAAAAAAGAATCAACAAGGTTTCTGTCATACTCATTGGGCAATCCTTCATTTTGGCACTACGCTTCTGGCCTTTTCCGTTAGCGCACCATTAACTAAAAACAATACATTATCAGTGATTTAAAACTGAATGCACATTAAACCGGAATAAGTAATGTTTTGGTTTCCATTTTTACCAATCCGAAAAGTTATCTTTGCAGCTTATGATCTGGGAATCGTACCGCCGTGGTTTTGATGCTTTCCTGAGGCTCGAAAAGTCACTTTCGAAGCATTCGGTGAGCGCGTACCTGCATGATATTGATAAGCTTACATCGTATCTGGAAGAAAGTAATATTGCTGTTCAACCTTCGGGAATAACGCTTAACCACCTGCAGGATTTTTTAAAATGGCTCAATATTACTGCATTGAATGCCCGCTCGCAAATGCGCATCATTTCAGGAATCAGGGCATTTTATAAATACCTGTTGCTTGAAAACCTGATCAGCGACGATCCCACCCAACTGCTTGATATGCCTCAAACGGGCCGTAAGCTGCCCGTATTTTTAACTATTGAAGAAATAGAAAACCTGATTGCGGCTATTGATCTTTCGAAACCTGAGGGTGAAAGGAACAAAGCAATTATCGAAACGCTCTATGGCTGCGGCTTGCGTGTATCCGAACTTGTAAATTTGAAAATCAGCAGTATTTATTTTAACGAAGGTTTTATGCGGATCACCGGGAAAGGTGATAAGGAACGGTTGGTTCCGTTCAGCGGGAAAGCAGAGCAGCAAATAAAACTTTACATGCACGAAATCCGCAGCCATGTAAAAATTAAGAAAGGGAATGAAGATATTCTGTTTTTAAACCGGCGTGGTTCAAAACTTTCGCGCGAAATGATTTTTATGATTATAAAAGAACTGGCGCTTATAGCTGGAATAAGGAAGACAATTGGTCCGCACACCATGCGCCATTCATTTGCCACACACCTGGTTGAAGGCGGCGCCGATTTACGCGCTGTGCAGGAAATGCTGGGTCATGCTAGTATAACCACTACGGAGATATACACGCATCTCGACCGTACTTATCTGAGGCAGAATATTCTGGATCATCATCCTCTTTACAAAAAGAAATAGATCATAGCCAGAAAAAAGGATTACAGTTTTAAAAGCAACTCCAGCTTACCAGCGTCAACTCCTGATCATCGAAATAGAAATCAATCTGAGCATCGTCGAACGTAACACGATGTTCGCCCCATGTTTCGTCGTCTTCATCTATATCAGAATAGCCGTTTTCTTTCATGAGTTCTATAATACTATCCTTGGTCAGATTAAAAATCTTCGCATTAAATACAACAGTATCAAGGTTATCCGATTCGATAGTGCTAAGCGATGGCTCGCCGTTGGAAGCTTCGAAAAAGAAATTCAATCCCGCATCAGGGTAATTCCACACTATGCTTTCGACAACGCCATCAACAGCGCTTTCCAGTTCTTCAACTTCATCAGGCTCACCCAATAAAGCTCTAACTACTTCAGGTGTACACCCAAAATGGATGTCACCCATTCCTTTTTTGAGTATGATCTGTATGCCCATCATTATTACTTATTTATTTTTTACTAAGTTACTTATAAAGAAGACGTTTGGTGAATCAAGCGCTTAACAAATGCGGAGATTTATTCGTCGGATGCTTTTACGTTAGAGGTGAGTCAGGTTCTTTAGCAAAGGTGTTATAAATCAGCTTATCGAGGAACTTTGGAACAAATTTGCCAAGAAAAACGGTAAGCTTACCTTGTAAAAATGTAAGTATCAGTTGCCTGTCTCTTTTTACGAGAGATTTGTACATATATGAAGCCACCTTCTCAGCTGACATCATATGGTTTTCGTCGCGTGGTGTTTCGCCTTGTTCGGAACCATCAGCAAGCAATGCTGCCCGCCTGATATTGGATGTTGTAAACCCGGGCGCAACTACCAGCACATGCAGACCGGTTTTACGGTTTTCGACCCTCACAGTATCCAAAAACCCTCTTACCGCAAATTTAGAAGCCGCATAAGCACTTCTGCCAGGCATTCCAATGTATCCTCCAATAGAAATAACACCTACCAGCGAACCTTTGGATTTTAAAAGGTGAGGCATTGCAAATTTGGTGCAATAAACAGTACCCCAGTAATTTGTATCCATCAAACGTCGCATAACATCGAGTTGCAGATCTACAAATAAAGCCCTCATGCTTATACCTGCGTTATTGATCAGGATATCGATCCTTCCAAATTTCGCAACAGTCGTTTCGATCAGGTTCCGGCAATCATTTTCGATAGTTACATCCGTTTTAATTGCCAGAGCCTGAATTCCAAGTTTATTCAAATCATCAGCAATAAGCTGCAATCCCGAAATATTGCGGGCTGCAAGAACCACATGCGATCCCTTGCGGCCAAATTCATAGGCAAGTGCCTTTCCTATACCCGATGATGCGCCTGTGATTATTACAATCTTGTCTTTCATTTGATAAAAATCATTCAATATTACAGTAATTTTGTTTTAAAAGCAAACTAAAAACGTATCTGCCTTTTTAAATAGTAATTTTGAAGCGCTAAATTCGTACATTAATGTTAACTGACCGACAACTTTTTTTAAACAATCTGGCTCAAACGAGCGATTCGCCTCTGGCTCTTGAGATTACACATGCCGAAGGGGTATTTATTTATGATTCGTCGGGCAAAAAATACATTGATCTGATTTCAGGAATTTCTGTTAGTAACATCGGGCACAGGCATCCGGCTGTAGTGAAAGCTATTAAAGATCAGGCCGATAAATACCTCCACCTGATGGTTTACGGCGAATATATTCAATCGCCGCAGGTTAAACTTGCTGCTGCGCTGGCCGGATTGCTTCCCGAAAAACTCGACAACTGCTACTTTGTTAATTCCGGAAGCGAAGCCGTAGAAGGCGCTTTAAAACTGGCAAAACGATATACCGGAAGACAAAAAATGGTAGCTTTCGAAAACGCGTATCATGGAAGCACACATGGAAGCCTCAGTGTAATTGGCGACGACAGATACCAAAAACCTTTTGAGCCTTTACTGCCCGGTGTCAGCCATTTGAGATTCAATTCTATCGAAGATCTGACAGCTATTACAAAAGAAACTGCCTGCGTAATTATTGAACCTGTGCAAGGAGAAGCAGGTATAATTGAGGGAAGCAAGGAGTTTATTACAGCATTACGTAAGAAATGCACCGAAACCGGCGCATTATTGATTTTTGACGAAATCCAGACAGGCATGGGTAGAACAGGAACCATGTTTGCATTTGAAAGTTACGGAATCGTTCCCGATATTCTATTGCTAGCCAAAGGATTAGGCGGAGGAATGCCGATTGGCGCTTTTATTTCGTCGCGCGAAATTATGCAAACACTTACATTTAACCCGGTTTTGGGCCATATCACTACATTTGGCGGACATCCGGTAAGTTGCGCTGCCGCACTTGCCAATATCGAAGTAATTGTAAACGAGAAACTTATACAAGGAGTTAAAGCTAAAAACGAGCTTTTTACCATACTACTGAGTAAGAGTGCGGCTATCAGGCAAATACGATCAGCCGGATTGATGATTGCTCTGCAACTCGATAATTTTACCCATGTAAAAAAAGTGATTGATCACTGCATTGAAAATGGAGTAATAATTGACTGGTTTCTGTTCAATGATTCAAGCATACGTATCGCACCTCCGCTCACCATAAGCAATGATGAAATCCGTGAGGCATGTGCTGTGATCCTCGAAGCGCTGAAAGTGTATTCCGGAAGTATTAAAATTGACTAACTAAATATGATTATCAGAATGAAAAATACAATTTCGACTTTTCGTTTATCCCTGGTTTGTTTCATTTTCTTTTCTGTCAGTTGGTTTACACCAGTTTCAGCACAGGAAAAATATACAGGCAATAACTTTGTTACCCTGAAACCAGGAAGTTCCGACCAGGAAATTATTGAAGCTGCCGCAAAGGTTACTCCTTCGCCCAGGCAACTTACCTGGCAGCGGCTCGAAACTACGGCTTTTATCCATTTCGGACAAAATACGTTTTACAACCAGGAATGGGGACAGGGAACCGAAGATCCTGCCCGCTTTAACCCTTCCCATCTCGATACGGATCAATGGGCAAAAGTTCTCAGCGAAACCGGTTTCAAAATGTTGATAATGACCTGTAAACACCATGACGGATTTTGTATGTGGCCGAGTAAATACACTAATCATAACGTGGCTGCAAGTCCGTGGCGCGATGGTAAAGGCGACCTTGTGAAGGAAGTTGCTGAATCGTGCCGTAAGTACAATTTAAAATTTGGCGTTTACCTCTCTCCCTGGGACAGACACGAACCAAGCTATGGCAATTCGCCCGAATACAATAAGTTCTTTATAAACCAGTTAACTGAATTGCTCACCAATTACGGAACGGTTGACGAAGTATGGTTCGATGGTGCCTGCGGCGAAGGTCCGAATGGCAAAAAGCAGGTTTACGATTGGTTGGCTTTTTATTCGCTTATCCGAAAACTACAGCCAGAAGCAGTTATAGCAGTAATGGGACCTGATGTGCGCTGGGTCGGAACCGAAAGTGGTTATGGCCGCGAAACCGAATGGAGTGTTGTGCCTTATGAACTCACGAGCCAGGAAAAAATAGCTGAAGGATCGCAGCAGGCCGCGTCGAAAGAAGGATTTACACCTCCCGGCGATATGGAAAGCCAGGACCTGGGCAGCCTGTTAAAAATTAAAGAAGCAAAAAGCCTGATCTGGTATCCTTCCGAAGTTGATGTTTCGATAAGGCCGGGATGGTTTTGGCATGAAAGTGAGAATGGGCGGGTTAAAACTCCGGAAAAACTACTGGATATCTATTTTAGTTCGGTAGGCAGGAACTCGCTCCTGCTGCTGAACATTCCGCCCGATACAAAAGGATTGATAAACGAATCCGACATTCGTTCGCTTACAGCGTGGAAAAGCGCGCTGGAATCTATTTTTAAAGAGAATTTCGCGAAAGATGCTGTAACAAAAATAGCTGACAAAACTTTAAATATCAATAGTTTAACTGATAATAACGATGCTACTTCATGGAACTTTGAAAAGGATAAACCATACTCAATCGAGTTTGAACTAAAATCAGTTTCGGCGTTTAATGTGCTGCTTCTTCAGGAAAATATCAGTATCGGTCAGCGTATTGAACATTTTACACTGGAAGCCCGGGTGAACAATAGCTGGATGCAGGTTACCGAAGGAACTACCGTAGGTTTTAAAAGGCTGCTAAGGTTTCCGACTGTGACTACTGACAAAGTCCGGCTTACTATCGATAAATCAAGACTCGAACCAACCTTGTCCGAATTCGGGTTATACCGGCAATTGCCTGTTGTATCAGCAAACCCTTCGTCAGCTTCTTTTACCAAAACGGTTCACGTTGAGCTTACGAGTAGTGAAAACGACGCAAAAATATATTTTACAACAGATGGCAGTATTCCTGATAAAAATTCAATTAAGTATAACGGACCTCTTACGATTGAACAGACTACCGAGCTTCAGTTTGTTGCCATTAGAAAAGATGGAACAAGCGGTTTTATAAACAAATCGTCGTACCAAAAAGCAAAATATGGAATTACTCTTGTTAACGCACCTGATGAAAAATACAACGGTGGCGGTCCACTCGGGTTGGTTGACGGAGCTACCGGAAGTATTGATTTTGCTGATGGCCGGTGGAGCGGATTTAATGGGACTAACCTCGAAGCGGTTGTTGATCTCGGTTCGGTAAAGGATTTGACCGAATTCCAGGTTAATTTTAACGAAAGCACCAAATCATGGATTTTCAGACCTCAACAGGTAGAATTCGCAGTTTCGGAAGACGGGAAAAACTATAAAAGTATTTTTACCAAAACATTCGAAAAACCTGAAAACGAAAGTGAACTGCTGCTACAGGTACCTTTCAGCTATAACTGCAATGCGAGGTATATTAAAGTAGTTGCTACCAATTTCGGAAAAATCCCCGACTGGCATCCCGGCAGAGGCGAACCCGCATGGCTTTTTGTTGATGAAATAATCGCCCGTTAGCATGACCGCACAAAGTATCATATCATCCTGAATATGAACTATTTTATAACAAAACTGTTACAATCAGATAAACTGTAACACTTATGATGCGTACTTTTTTACTCACTGTTTTACTTGGCATCTTTTCGTATTCAATTCAGGCGCAGGATGTTGTCATTCAGTCGGAAATTGAAAAGCAGGAAGGCTTAATGCTCAAATGGAATTACAACGAGCCCCTGGATTCGGTTGTAACAAAAGTTGCATCTATTATTTCAGGTGATGATAAAGTTTGGATAATTTACGATCCGGATCATGTATTTTCAAGTGTTCAGATATTAGCCCAACTCACTTCGCAGGGAGCTAATCCTGATAATATAAGCTTTATCGAAGGAGTAGCTGAAAATCCATGGTTGCGCGACTATGGCCCCATTGCCGGTTATTATTCTGATAACCAGGGAAACAACAGGCACTTTGCTGATCCGCAATACGATGCAATTCAATTTCCACTTGCCGATTTTTTGCCGTTGCAACTGGCTTCTGAATTTAATTTCAACTACGAGGCCCTACCGCTAAATTTTGAAGGCGGAAACCTGCTTCTCGATGGCATTGGCAGAGGATTTACTGGCGACATTGTTTTATCAAAGAATCCAGGTCTCACCACAAACCAGGTTATACAAACTTTATATACCAAACTCAGTTTGAACGAAATTACGATACTCCCCTCGGTGCCTGAATGCGGTGGCGGCGAATGGAGCGAATTAAGCCGTTTGGTTAAATTTATTGATTCCGAAACAGTAATGGTTTCGCAGTTTCCTGAGAATCTACCCTATTATCAACAGGTTGAATCCATTAAGGATACGCTGCAAAAGATGTACAATGATGTTGGGAAACAGTTCAAGGTGATCCGACTGCCGGTAGTTCCTGACGAAAACGGAGAGTATGCCGTAACAAATTCTGGCATTATCAGGTCGTACACTTCAGCAATATTTTTAAATAACAAAATTCTTATCCCTTCATACAATCACGTTTTTGATACTGAAGCACTCGAAATTTATACGCAGGAATTCCCGGGTTACGAAATTTACCAGGTACCCGCTCAGGTGCTTGCAGCTGAACATGGCTCACTTTTCAGGTTAGCTGTAAATATTCCACAACCCGAACTATATCGGATAAGGCACTCCAAACGCACCGGGATGCAACCCTTTGAAAGTGAGATATGGATCAATTCGTTTGTTGAAAGCTGGGTTGCCGTTGACAGTATTCAGTTGTATTACAGGGTTCATCCGTCCACAACCTATCTGGTCGAAAACACTTACGGATGCTGCGGCGGCAACAGTGGCTTCATGAGCGGATACACTCTGAACGATACAATTTCGTATTACATAAAGGCATATAGCAGTAGCCATACACAAACACTACCCCTTGCTGCACCGCAAGGTGTTTTCACTTTTTGGTTCGATTTATTTACCGGCACTGAGCAAGGTAATAAAGACCAAGCATTTTCGGTTTACCCGAATCCAGCCCGTGATAAAATCTATTTTAAAGGCATAGAAACGATCGGTTCCGGCGATAATTACCAGCTTTATAACCTTACCGGTTCAAAAGTGGCTGAAGGAGACATTCCGGTAACAGGAGGTATAAGACTGCCCGAATATCTGGTAAATGGGCTTTATATAATTAAAATCGTTACTTTTGGTAAAACACATATAAGTAAATTATATTTGCAACGTTAAATGTAGCAAATGCCCGTTGAATTATCCCGACGCAACAATGATTTCCCTGACCCTGATGAGGCCGATGAATCCGGATTGCTCGCTGTTGGAGGCGATCTGAATATTGAACGTTTAAAATCAGCCTATTCAAAAGGTATTTTCCCCTGGTACGAGGATGGTATGCCGATTCTCTGGTGGTCGCCTGATCCCCGGATGGTTCTTTTTCCTGAGAAAATTATTGTATCGCACAGCCTGAGGCAGAGCATAAAAAAGGAACAGTTTACTTTTTCAATTGATAAAGCTTTTGAAAAAGTTATAGCCAACTGTTCGCAAACGCCCCGTAAAGGTGAACACGGAACCTGGATAACCCGGGAGATGCGCCATGCATATATACGCCTGCACGAAGCCGGGTATGCACATTCGGCGGAAACATGGCTGGATGGGAAACTCGTGGGCGGATTATACGGAGTAGCCTTAGGGAAAGTTTTTTTCGGTGAATCAATGTTTCATCATGAAACTAATGCATCGAAGGTAGCTTTGTATTACCTGGTAGAAAAACTTCATAACTGGGAATTCAAAATTATTGATGCCCAGGTTTACACCAATCATCTGGAAAGCCTGGGCGGTGAACTCATTCCTCGCAGGCAATACATGCAGGTTCTTGAAGATGCACTTGCTGTAGAAGACGTGAAAGGCTCCTGGGAGGAAAGGGAATAAGTAGTATAATCTTAGTTTATCTTTTAGTTTAAAAAAATATGCCAGGCATCGACAGAAATAAATTCATGATAGAAGCCATAAAAAAGGCTGAAGAAAACATACTCACTGGTAAAGGCGGACCTTTTGGTGCAGTGGTTGTGCGCGATGGTGAAATTATAGCTGCTGTCGGCAACCGGGTAACATCAACCAACGATCCAACAGCGCATGCCGAAGTGGTTGCTATACGTGAAGCTTGTAAAAAACTGGATACCTTCGATTTAACCGGCTGCGAAATTTACGCCAGCTGCGAACCTTGCCCTATGTGCCTGGGTGCAATCATGTGGGCGCGGATTGACAAGCTTTATTATGCCGCCGACAGGGTTGATGCTTCCAGGGCTGGTTTCGATGATGAATTATTTTATACTGAGCTTGCCCTGCCTGTTGAAAAAAGAATGCTAAGACCGACACAATTACTTCAGAAAGAGGCAAATGAAGTATTTGATAAGTGGATTGAAGAAAGTGACAAGATTCTTTATTAATTCAACAACTGCCGATAAGAATCCCATTCTGCTACTGTTGTTGACTGTCTTTTTCGATAAACAGGTTTTCAGACTTTTATATAACCCCAGTTTTCGCCACTCTTAATTCTTCTGATTTGCATTTCGCTCACGCCAAATTGCTTTGCAATCATTTTCAGGCGTGTTGTTTGTTTTGGATTTGCGAGTAACTTTTTAATCAGCATTACCCTGGTAACAGTTAATTTCTGTCCATTAATTGCTGTAGCCGGTACGAGCCTTTTTTGTCTGGCCTGAATCACCAATGGACTTTTCTGCATATGGATCAATCTTTCCTCATCTGTTACCCATTTCAGGTTTCTGCTATCATCGTTGCTGCGCTGATAATCCAAATGTATTACATGAACCTGATCGTCGGAGGTTTTAGGGATAAAATACTGAGCCACAAGCTTATAAATAAACAAATGAGACTTAATCATTTTTTTATCCCGATAGATGTAAAAGCGAAAAACTTTATATCCTTCTGACAATGCTCCTTTAAGCAATCTCCCGTTTTTTATTTCATCCGTAAAACTTACCATTCTTCCATGGTTCGAAACGGCATAACGCAATTTCAGCGAATAATCCACTTCAATTTCTCTGAATTCTTCACCAGGAAAAATCCTGACTTTTTCACTTTTCATTTTCTTCAGGAATATTTGGGTTACAAATTTTGGTTAGTACAGTCTTTATTTAGTTGGGCTAAACAGAGGGTCAAAATTCCATAGATAATATCTATTTGGAATCAGATGTACATATTTGCAAAAGCAGCGTAAATATACAAAATTAACAGAAAATTAATGTGCCCCAAAAAGGAATTTAATTACGATCCGGAAAATACCACATTGACTCTTTGAAGCAAATACACGAAGTAGTAATATGATCGATGCAGAAAAGCATTTGATGACTAAGCAAAAAAACTTAAAAAAAGCTATTAAGATAACAGGCCTCAGGCTTCAACAAAATACATATCAATCTCGCCCTTATTCTTTGCCTTTACTTTACCACGGTATTCACAAGTAAAAATATCTTTCACCAGTTCATAAGTATCGCCTGAAATATTGACTTTCCCGGGAGCTCCGCTTGATTCCATGCGGCTGGCTACATTCACTGCGTCGCCCCATATGTCGTACGCAAATTTATTTTTACCAACCACTCCGGCAATAACCTTTCCTGTATG
>CAZOXJ010000054.1:3358-9967 GCA_964583325.1 uncultured Lentimicrobiaceae bacterium | reverse complement strand
TATCGGAACGGTCCTTCTCATTCTCAATGATCTTCTTTGTTTTTCGCACATACATGTAATTCCGGTATAAACCGATTGCCAACAAAAGCAGCAGTATCCCGGTCACACTGATGGCATTCCGAATGGTTTTCTGCCGTTTGAGGTCAAGCTCCTGCAACGCTTTGTCCTTGGTAAGCAGATCAACTTCAACCTGTTTTTTCTGCAGATCAAAATTGAGTGTCACAACCTGGTTCTTTTTATCCATCTCCGCATTGTATAATCTATCTTTTATAGCAGTAAACAACGTCTGGTATTTATAAGCATTCTGGTAATCAGCTACATTGTTGTATAATTTAGCAAGACCTTCGTAAGCATCTTTTAATTCGTAACTGGCCCCGATTTCAGTTGCAATATCCTTTGCCCTTATAAAGGCGGAAATAGCAGCTGGATAATCGCCTTGTTGCTGATAGGTTTCTGCAAGGCCAAGTGAGGTCTGCGACATTTCGAGTTTTTTATCCAACTTTTTTGCCAGAACAAATGCCTGCTGCTGGTAATTGATTGCCCTGTCATATTCTTTCCTTTGGGTGTAAACTCTGCCGATGTTATACAAAGCATAGGGGACATTTCCATTATCAGATTTTTTATATGCCTGGAGTGCTTTTTCAAAATACGTGAGCGCAGATTTATTATCCCCTCTGGCCAGGTATATCTCACCAATATTCACAGAAGAAGTTCCAATAGCATCGTGATCACCTAATTCCTCACTGAGCGGAAGTGCTCGCAGGTAATACTGCAATGCCCTGTCGTGCGTGCCTTTTTTATTAAAATAAACTGCACCGATATTTACAAGAGCGGTTGCAATACGTAGCTTATCGCCAATTTCTTCTGCCATTTTTAGCGATTCAAGGTAAAATTTAATGGCATTCTCATCATCGCCACCATTAAAGTTGACGACTCCCAGGTTACTAAGCATATTAGAAATCCCCTTTCTGTCGCCTATTGCTCTGAATGTATTCAGGGATTGTTGCCAAAACGGAAGTGTTTCAATGTACTTACCCTGAAAATAATAAACCATGCCGATACTCTTTAAAGCATAAGCTTGCCCACGCTTAAAGCCGAGTTTATCTGCAAGTAATTTCGCCTCATTGGCATATCGTAAGGCAAACTCCTTATTTGACTGCAGAAGGCTTCCTGATAGAGCTATCAGAGTATTCACTTTAAGAGTATCCTCACGGGCTGTTTTTATGAGCACCTTCATACTATCAGACTGCTTTGTCTGGGAAAGGCTCTGAATGCAGAATACAATAAACAGAATTGAAACTACCAGCTTTAATTTTTCCATAATCAGATTCCTGTTCAGTCGATAACAGGTAATTTACTAATGATATTAAACCAGCCTTTGTGATAATTGATTAAAAAGAGCGGAGAGAGTTGCATCACGACTCTCTCCGGTGTTTTATTTTTATTTTAGTAACCTCATCTTTCTATTTCCTGATAATCCTATATAGTTTTGGATCATTGTCAATCATTAACCGGATTATATAGACACCTGGGGCATGGTCAGTGAAGTCAACCTCCAATAAATTTCCTGCAGTTTTATTAATTTCTGGTGAAATAATCCTTCCAAAAAGATCAGATATTAATACATCCTTTTCCACTATTTCTCTATCTCCAACAGCTATAAATACTTTACCTGATGTAGGATTAGGATATACCACAATATCAGAAAGTTCAGCCGGAATCACAGATTCATCCTGGAACTGTGATGATTTATTGTTGCATTTACATGAACTGGAACTGGCAGTTGCATAAGATGTTGTTTTCGTATAGTTGCAATAGCTCTTCAATGTCCATTTCACCATTACTCCGTTAAACTTAACATCCCAGTAGCCTGTACCAGGCATAAAAAGTTCCGGTTGCCCACTGGTACTGAATGAACCGTTTCCGGAAAGGATGTTATCAGCACCAACAGGAATAAATACCGGTGTATTATTTGAATTAGTATACTTGAAATGAGCTATGTATGTGAAACCTTCCGGATCCGGAGGTATCTGGTCAATACATGTAAGCATCACCTTTACATTTTTTGTACCAAAACCATAGGGATTAATATAAAGTGTTCCGTTAACAGGTGTGAAAAGATAATTTGCTGCTGTTGCAGATGGCATAATCTGATAAATACCTGGGGACCCGACACAGGTAGGATTAAGGGTATAGGTAAGACTGGTAACAACAGATTGGTTTTCGCCGTTTACAAATCCTGAAAAGGTAGACGTGAATGGAGGTAAAGGATTGCCATAACGGATAACCTTATTGTCGGCCATAACTGTTGCACTGTCTTGGACTATAGTGAACAAGCCATTTATGCTACCCACATAGTTTGCATCATCAACTGAAGCAAACACATTATAGATGCCGGCATTTAAAGGCGGGGAAGAGTTGCCATTATATGTTCGTGTGACAGGTATACCATCCGGAGTTATTATTACACCTGGTTCCTTAACCAAACCGTCATAGGTTTGTACGAGGCTTGTTTCATCAAATGCAAGTATTGCTGTATCTGGAAGTATTGTCAGGTTTCCAAGCCCGTAAACTATATTGAAGTTATTAGATAGTAACGAGCCAGGTACAATCAAATGCTGACCAACTGTATTCCCGGTAACCATATTAACTGACCGCAATAATACATTACCAGCGGAATCTCCAGCCAGGATGGTAATATCCTCTTCGCTCAGGATAATGATGGCCTCGCTGTTGCTATTTTCATTGATAGTAGTAGTATTTACCAATGCAGTAGCATTAACAAGAGCGGTGGCATTAACCAATGCCGTAGCACTTATAAGATTTCCATTTTCATCGTAGGCATTAACGAGCGCTGTACCATTAACGAGGGCTGTGGCATTTACTAAGGCAGTGGCATTTACGAGTGCGGTTGCATTTACCAGCGCTGTAGCATCAAGTAATGCCTGCGGATCGATCATTGTTCCGTTTACCAGGGCCGTAGCATTTACCAGGGCTGTAGCTTCACTGATCATGAAACTTTTATTAACCAGCGCAGTAGCATCGAGCAAAGGTTCACCGAGTTCATTTACCAGTGCCGTGGCATTTACCAGCGCAGTAGCATTAACCAGTGCGGTTGCATGAGTTTGCTGGAGTTGGGAAAGTATGGCTGTACTATCTTCAGGTGTAATAACTACAAGGCTATCCGGATTAAGGGTATCGCTATTAAAGATATAATCAAACTCAAATCCCCCAATCGTATCTCCATAGGTAAAAGTCTTGTCCCTTGGTTTAATAAGCAGATCTGTTTTTTCGATAGTAAGTAATCCATCGTCGAAAACAAAATCAAAGCGGTTCAGCAAAGAGATGTCCAGTGAATCAGTTGGAGGCACAACACTTAATGGATTCAGAGGATCTGACAAGTCGGGATATATACCCCATAACCCGACATTACTCAGCCCATTAGCAACTGTTTCGAACTGTACCGACATTATCCTTTCCAGTTCAGTAGCTGATAGGCCGGCGCTGTCGAGTGGAATACTATCATCAATACTCACCAAAGAATAGGAGGCAGTGAAATCGGGCAGAATTTCACCATATTTCTTGCTTTTGTCATCAATCTGAATCAGAATCTTTTCTTTTGTGGAAAAGTATATTGGATTGGATAATCCACCATCAGTACCATTGGTTTGGGGTAATGGAGGATTGTAAGCCTGAATAACAGGAAATAAGTCAGTAAATTCAGGAATTGTAGCAATAAGAACACTATCACCAACAAGCGAAGTTCCCGTTGTAAGTGGAGTACCATTAAAATAAACCTCCGACTCAGGAGTAAGATAGCTCCCGGTAATAGTTACTTCGACAGGAACCAAACCAGGAGTGAGAGTAGTGTCATAACTAAGAGCTGAGACCTGGGGCGACGGATTTGCCAGTGTAAGCAAAGCAGCATCAGCCTGGATTAATCCATAACCTGTTGAAGGATCAAAACCAGGGGTATTCATATCAATGGCGGTATTTTGAAGTAATTCCTTTAAATCATCCGGTAAAATACCGGAATTATAAAATTTCGACCGTCCTTCGAGGATCAGTGCTGCAACACCTGCCGCATGTGGTGCAGCTGCAGAAGTACCGAAAAAATTTGGAAAAGCATCACCATCAATGTTCAAGCCACCCAGATCAACGGTTGTATTAACACCATTAGGGGCGCAGAGCTCAGGTTTATTTCTGACATTTCCGTTAACCGGTGTTCCTCCAACTGAAGAGAAAGAAGCAATGGTGGGAGGATTTACCCCGAATGCCGGAGTATTGCTGTAAAGCACAGCACCGACTGCAATTGCACCTTCAGCATTGGATTGTCCCACCAGGGTTGAACCTCCGGCATCATATTCGTTAATGGTAAGATTGCCGCGAAAAACAATATATTTAAAATTCACAGTGTTACCTCCTGAGGCTTTAACAATCATGATATTTGTCTGTGCTCCACCACTTGCAACTGTAAAAGGAAGCACTTCAATCGCTTGTCCGCCGCTATTACCCCTGTTGAATCCAAAAAGTGTATTACCGTTGTTGCTTGTAAGGTATATATCAAGGTCTGTATTAGTGTACCCTGAACCTGAGCCATCATCCCACTGCAATACAACAGTATAATTTCCTTCAGCCAGGGATACGCTCTGGTAAATATCATTTCCTCCGCTACCAGCAAAGTTATGGGCAATGCCATTTATACCCGGAGGGCTTATTCCGGCATTGAACTGACTATAATACGATTTATTACCGTAATTTCCTGCAGCAGAAAAATAAGCTACTCCCTGCGATTTCACCTGGTTCACTGCCTGTGCAATAACTCCATCGGTTAGGAAAGGTTGTGTAATGTATGTAATATCGTCAACAATAATATCACAGCCTGCGTCCTTTAATTGAATAATTCCATTAGCAAAATCAGGAGCATTAATAAAGCCTGTCCTGAAAGCCAGTGTTGCTTTAGGAGCAATATCGTGAATAATCTGAAGCATTGCCCTTCCTTCATCAGTTCTGGTACCGTAAGGATATTCCAGGAGCACTTCAACAGGATTTGCATTAACCGGATTACCGGGGCCCGGCAGGTCGCCTCTGATCACATCGTCCTGAGCAGGATTTCCTAATAGTGTGTTATAACTATCAGAAATCACACCGATTTTAACACCTTCTCCTGCCAGATCAAAACCATTGCGTGCAAAATCGGATCGCATTGCTACATCACCCAGGCTGGTTACAATTCCACTGGTTGGTATAGCAGGATAAACCGGCCGCACAAAATTTATATAAGTCGTAAGATTGTTGAGTGAAATCAGGTTCAGAATAGGAATTTTACCGGTGATTATCACCATACCAGTATCCTGGACAACATCATAAAAACCATAAGACGTTGTTAGCAGATCAAGCAATGAGGAATACATCCCATCAAGCACATTAATCTCAATAAGAACATCCGATCCGAATATCTGAAAAATATCATCTGTTACGGCTGTACCGGAGGCAGAATAGACATTATAAAGCGAAGTTAATTCCGGGCCAATAAGCGAAACCAATTTGCCACCAACGGGTGGTGTATAATAAGGAAATATTGTTTGACTTTGGTTCTGACAATCATACACATACTGGAAATCTGCAATTGTAAAAGAGACAAATAACTGATAATTTCCTGCTTTAACCAGGGTTTGCTGATTCTGTAGTCCACCGTTAAGGGTATATGTGACTAAAAGTTCTCCGGGGCCGTTTCCGAAGTTACCTAAACCAGTAATCCTGAAACCCTGAAAAGGCATACCACCAATGTTGGGACCCAGGTTAATAGTGGGATTACCACAGCCACCAGAAACAAAAACTGCTGTAACATCGGTATAAGTTCCGGGGCTTGCTTGTACTGAATAATGGTTTATTTTTTTACACTGAGGCATACAACAGTTTTCATGTTTCAATGATAAAACAACAGTGTACTTGTTGTTGCCGACTGCCGTTACGGATTTAATTGTTGTTGAGTAGCCTTGCCCATGAACCTTGCTGATCTCACAATTCGTCTGGGCGTTTGCAAAGGATGAAAACAAAAAAGTGGAAAGAATAAAAAAAAAGATAACCCGAGAGTTGAAGATGCTTCTATTGTAAAATTTCTTTTTCATGGATGTAGCGATTTACTGAACAATTACTTGAATTGATTTCTAATTACAAGTTGCACCCGGAAACCATGAAGATAAACCTTCGAAGTAAAAAGGCAGAGTGTTTATGAGTTATGTAAAGTCAGAGAAATTAAAGGTTAATTAAACCGGTATGCAACAATTGGAATTCATAAAAAGCACTATATAGAATGATTCTAAGCAAAGAAACGGAATATTTATACTGTAACGCTGTTAACAAAGTGTTAATTAACAGAATGTTAACATCAAATTGACCTTCGCATAAGTTTGTTGACTAATCCAAAACTTCATAAACCAACACCAGGTCGGCTTTATTTTTAAGACTCACCTCCCCTATTTTGTTGCAGTTGAATGACTCTTTTACTTTTTCGTATGAACTGTGGTTTATGAGTATTTGTCCAGGCCCGGCAGCTGATTGTAAGCGTTGTGCTATATTAACAGTGTCACCGATTACCGTATAATC
>CAZOXJ010000054.1:0-3258 GCA_964583325.1 uncultured Lentimicrobiaceae bacterium | reverse complement strand
CATAAAATTAAGAACGGTTTCATCCACATACATTTTGAGGATGCTGTTTTCCCTTATGGCTTTCAACGTTTCACGCATTTGAACACAATGCCTTATTGTTTTCTCCATGGTAACCGATAAATCCTCAAAGTTTATGGGCTTGGTGATAAAGTCGAAAGCACCTCGGTTCATAGCTGTCCGTATGTTTTCCATGTCGCCGTATGCAGAAACAATCACCGATTTTATCAGCGGGCTTGATTCGCCCAGCCTGCTGAGCAGTGTTAAACCATCCATTTCGGGCATGTTGATATCACTTAAAACGATATCGATATCGGGATGAAGCTGTATTTTTTCCAAAGCATCGTTACCATTCACCGCAAATACAAACTCATATTCCTGTTCTCTTATTTTCTGGCGGAATTTCTGTTTGATGAGCATCTCCAGATCCACCTCATCATCTGCTACTAGAATTTTTGCCATGTGCTTATAATTTGAATTTTTCTTTTAAAACGTTGAAATCAACAGGCTTGGTTAAAAAATCATCGGCACCCAAGTCCCTTGCAGTATTGAAATTTTCAGCATCGCCATATGCGGTTATCATCATTACAACAGGAGGAGGCTTATGGTATATCTGCTTAATATGCCTGAGCAATTCAAGGCCACTCATGCCCGGCATATTGATATCCGATAAAATCAGAACTTTTTCATGTTCGTGCTGATTCAGGTAAATAAGCGCTTCTTCTCCCGAAAAGGCAAACGCAAATTCGAGTATTTTTAACTTTATTTCTTTACGGAAACGTTGTTCAAACAGCGTTTGTATATCTCTTTCGTCGTCAACTACCAATATCTTCATACAATGATTATTAAATTTAAGCTTGTTGAGTACTTGCTGATTAAGGTGCTTTACATCCTTACCTAAATGCCAGTTATTACTATGCCAATAATTGCTTTCCCTATATAGTTACAGCAATTTTCGCTTTGCCGGCTGAAAGCGAATATTGCTTAAAACAACAGGTTTCTGATCCTGAATGTTCGAAAAGAGCCGTTTTCATTTTCATTGACCTGGAGGATTATTATTGCCGATACCTACTGAAGCAGGAAGTACAATCGGTTTTATATTCTTCTGATGATCCGATTCCAGCAGATCGATATTATCCAGATGTTTTTTTGTATGAATCAACTGGATAAATATCAGCATCCCCAGTGCAAATACGGCAAAGGTGAGAATTACGTATTCCCAGGAAAGAAAATTACGCAGAGGCCCCAGTAAACTTGCGCCAAAGGCCCGCCCCAGGTTCGAAATTGCCATGTATAAAGTAAACTGAGTGGCAGCCACCTGTTTCCAGCAAAGGCTCATTCCTGTAGCAAATGCAGCAACTGTTAAAAAGACATAGAATGTGATATACATGCCTATAAATCCTTCAACATAATATGGCGTCGCCCAATATGCCTTTGAAAAGGCCATAACCGTAACAAGTACAATCATGCTTATAAGATAAATAGACATCATTCGCTTTTTCCCGAATAAATCGGCAAGCGCTCCTCCCGCGAACATACCAAGAAACCCGGCACTAATGTTAACCACAGAAAACACATGCGAATATTCCTGATCGTTCCATCCCAATTCCTGAATAGTGAAAACCGGCAGAACGGCCAGGATGAGCCCGTTTCCAAGCTGAAAACAAAAGAAGGCAATACCCATAAACAAGCTACCCGGCAAAAAGAAAACTTTGAAAAGGCTTTTAAAAATCTGAACCAGGCTTTCAAGCTGTACCTTTTTAGCGCTTTCGGACGCGGCACCTTCGGACCATGGAAGTAATTTCTCGCCGGGCCGTTCGCGCATCAATAACGGAACAAGCAGAATTAAACAAACCAAAACTGAAAGAAACAGAATTGCCTGCATAAAACCATAATTATTTATAATCCAGTTGCCTGAAACCAGTGAAACAGAAATTCCTATGGTTTTTGCTCCCCACATCAGTCCGTTAGCTCGTGCCTGCTGATCAATAGGAACTATATCGATAGCCATTCCATCGGTTGCCACATCCTGAATAGACCCGAATAAACTGACGAAAAAGCCGGCTGTCATTAAAAGATTAATGTTATTCAGCGGATCGGGAACAAATGCCATGGCAATAAAACTGAACATTAATCCTAATTGTCCGAAGATAATCCAGGGTCTTTTGCGCCCCATTGATAAAATAGTAAAGCGGTCCATCAGCGGAGCAACCAGTATTTTAAAACTCCAGGGAATAATTACTACAGCTGAAAAGGCTCCTATTTCCGATGCACTTTTTCCATTCATGGCCATCCATGCAGGGATTCCGAAAAATGTCATTCCTTCGGGAATTCCCTGAGCTACATAAAGTATAGCAAAACTGATATACCGGAGAAAAGTATTTTCCGAGAGCGATGGAAGAACTCTTCGCTTAACATTAACCGCTTCATGACTCGTTTCAGGTATTGCCATACGAAATGATTTTTACATTTTATCTTGTTTTGAATTATCCGGTTTTACACGGGCAACAATATTGCAAACACTGAGCCTTCTCCTTCTTTAGTTTCCACTTTCAGTTCCCCGCCATGGCCTTTGGTAACTATTTCATAACTCATGCTTAATCCCAAACCTGTTCCCTGGCCACTTGGTTTGGTAGTAAAGAATGGCTGATATATTTTATCCAGTACTTTTTGAGGAATTCCGTTGCCGTTATCCGCAACTTTTATTTCAATTTTTCCATTTAACCTTTTTGTACTTATCGAAACGGTTGGAAGATATGTTTCGTCCAGCAATTGTTTTTTCTCCGAAACCGCATAAAATGCATTGTTGATCAGATTTAGAACAACCCTGCCCAGATCCTGAGGAATTGCATTAATTTGCCCGATCGACGTATCGAAATCAGTTTTCAAAGTCGCATTAAATGATTTATCCTTTGCCCTCAAACCGTGGTATGCAAGCCGAAGATACTCTTCAGCCAGAGCATTGATGTCTGTAGGTTCTTTAACACCGCTATTGCTCCGGCTGTGCAGCAGCATACCTTTTACGATGGCATCGGCACGTTTGCCATGGTGGTTTATCTTCAGTTCATTTTCCCTGATGTCATTTGATATCGCTTTCGCATCTTCAAGGTTTCCTTTATCCATTTCCAGTTGCATTTCATCAATCAACTCGGCATTAACATCCGAAAAATTATTGACAAAGTTTAACGGGTTTTGAATTTCATGCGCAATGCCGGCGGTGAGTTCGCCTAGAGATGCCATTTTTTCGGCCTGGATGAGCTG
>CAZOXJ010000053.1:17837-21236 GCA_964583325.1 uncultured Lentimicrobiaceae bacterium | reverse complement strand
TGCGAACGCTGACAGGTTTTAAAAATTATTTCTTCGATAATTCCTTTATCGGAACTTTAGGCGATAAAACATTATTTACCTTTTCAGATACTATAGCTTTTTTCAGATTAAATACACCGGTTAATTTTATATCTGAGGAGGATGCACCAATCAGCACTTCATATTTTCCTGCATCTGCAATCCAGGCTGATGCTGTTGTATTGAATGAAGATAAATCCCTTGCATTCAAATCCAAAGTAAGTGTTTGTGATTCACCAGGCTGCAACAATCTGGTTTTGGCAAATCCTTTAAGTTCGGATTTAGGTTTTTCAATCTGGATTACCGGTGCTGCAATATACAACTGTACAACTTCCCTTCCGGCTACTTTTCCGATGTTTTTTACGGTAAACGTTACCGATTGCTTGCCCTTAAATTCCGGAGAAGCAAGCGTTAACGCACTATACTCAAATTCAGTGTAACTCAATCCAAAACCAAACTCATACGCTGGTTTTACACCAAATGTTCCGTAATAGCGGTATCCGACATAAATACCATCTTCATACGTAACTTCAATTGGTTTGGGGTTTAAAAATGCAGTAACTATATCTTCCTTTTTATCGGTAGTCTTAGCATTTTCTTGTTCAATAACTTTACCGGGAAAGGTGGCAGCCGAAGGAACATCTTCATATTTCACAGGAAAAGTGGTTGCTAATTTGCCCGAAGGATTAACCTTTCCGGTAAGAATATCAGCCAGAGAATTTCCGGTTTCCTGTCCGCCCTGCCATGCCAGGAGAATTGCGTCGGGCATGTCGCGCCACGATGCTGTTTCAATAACACCTCCTATATTCAATACTACAATTACTTTTTTACCCTCTGCGTGAAACGCTGATGTAACTCTCTTAATCAAATCGAATTCATTTTGCGAAAGTTTAAAATCGCCTTCTACGTTTTTGCGGTCGCCACCTTCGCCGGCATTGCGGCCGACTGTTATTATTGCCAGGTCACTTTCTTTTGCTAAAAGCTTTACCGAAAGCATATCAACTGCCATATCGGGAATCGGAGGCGGTGGCATAAGCAAAGCCATCAATGGATCTGTCGGCTTAGGTTGGTTAGCTTTTTCATCGTTTATAAACTCCTGGTACTGAAGTGCCATCGTTTTCTGTACTTCAAGACCAGCATTCAACAATCCCTGGCTGATAGAAATTGTATATGCTTCGTTTACATCGCCGCTTCCGGTTCCACCGCTGAAAGTTTCGTAACTGGCATTACCAAATGCAGCTATTTTTTTATCCGACGAATGTAGTGGTAAAGTATTGTTTGAGTTTTTCAACAAAATAATTCCATCGGCTGCAGCCTGTCGGCTTATTTGTGCATGCGCTTTTAAATCAGGTTTATCCGAGTAAGCATATCCTTTAAAACGTGGCGAAAGCAACATAATGGTAAGAATCCGCTCCACATTTTCATCCAATACTTTTACATCCAAAGCACCTGAATTCACTGCATTGGTGAGAGTTTCCATCTGTTTGGGCATACCGGGCATAATCATATCGTTACCGGCTTTCATTTGTGCAACGACATCTTTACCTCCATACCAGTCGGTCATAACAAAACCTTTAAAGCCCCATTCGTTGCGGAGTATTTTCGAAATCAGCTCA
Source organism: uncultured Lentimicrobiaceae bacterium (assembly GCA_964583325.1). GTDB lineage: Bacteria > Bacteroidota > Bacteroidia > Bacteroidales > UBA4417 > UBA4417. The sequence goes on along the minus strand of CAZOXJ010000053.1, from coordinate 19,602 downwards.
AAACTCTCAGACGTATAAACACCATTGATCAGGTTATACGAAGTCATTACCGTCCAGGGTTGAGCCTGCTCCACCACTATCCTGAAACCTTCGAGGTATATTTCGCGCAAAGCGCGCTGACTTATGATAGAATTGGAAGTATTGCGGTATGTTTCGGAATTGTTTGCGGCAAAGTGCTTTAAAGAAGTACCGACTCCCTGCGACTGAACACCTTTTACCATAGCTGCTGCCATATTCCCGGTCAGAAACGGATCTTCGGAATAGTATTCGAAATTGCGACCACAAAGCGGGTTCCGGTGAATGTTAATGGCCGGCGCCAACAACACATCCGAGCCATATTCGAGCACTTCGTTTCCCATGGCGCTACCGACATTATAAACCAGTTCGGTATCCCAGGTCGAAGCCAGTAAAGTAGCCACCGGAAAAGCTGTACAATAATAGGTTTTGGAATCATCAGGCCTTTGCGGCAAAATGCGTAATCCAGCCGGACCATCCGAAAGTACCATTGGTGTAATTCCTAAACGGGGAATAGGGTATGAAGTGCCTGCTGCACCTGGCACAAGAAGATCGGAACTACCTACTACCGGAACTGGTTCAGATTCATCTTTATCTTTTCCAAAGTCCAAAGAAAATTCCTTTCCAGTGCCAACCACCAGTTTAACTTTCTCTTCGAGTGACATCGCTTTTACAACCGCTTTTACGGAGGATTTACCCAATAAGGGAGCTTGCGCATTAACGTCAAGGTTCAGCGAAATTGCTGCACCGGTTATAATTACCATAGCTATAGTGCGGATTAATTGCATATTGATCATTTTAACTTCACTTTTATTTGTACAACGAAAAAGCAACCCTCAAAAATCAGCAGAAACTTTAGTTTAGAAATATTTAGTTGCATCCATTCAAAAATAGGAAAAAAAAGTCAATACTTTGCTACTATCAAAAACAACCACAAACACTTGAAATAATGAACGTTAATACATGCTTACCAGTCAGAAGTGCTGCCGGACTTGCCTGAATACACGCGAAACTTATCAAAATCATAAAACCAGTTCTTGAATTTTACTTACTGCTTAATACCCATAGCTGTAAAATTTTCAAAATATTCTTTGCTCACATTATTTTGGTTTCATACATTTGGTTGCCTTATCAATCCACTCACCTAATTGTATAATTCATTTCATATGTTACGCCCATTTCGATTCGCTCTTACCCTGACTTTAACTTGTATCCTGCTGGCCAACAGTTATTTTGCTTTTGCTCAGAAATCCAGTAATGATTCATGCAGTAATCTAAAATTTCATTCCGGCATTGAGCAGGAAGGGTTTAAGTTATTGTGCTCAGGCCAAAAACCTGATTATCTGACCATGGCTATTGCTGTTAATCCAAAATCGGATGATGCTGACCAGGCAACCATCAGGCAGGTAATTAAAACAGAAGCCGGATATTTAAATGCAAAAATGCAGGCTCTAAAAAAACCAGCCCTCAGGTTGAAATTAGTTTTCGATCATGTTCAGACTGCCTTTTTAAAGCAGTATGATCTGGATGCCGATTTCTCGGATATGTTCGAAAGCGGAAAACATAATTGCCTCACTGCCACTATTCTGTATACATTATTACTTGACGAGCTTTCAATAAAATACACCATAAAGTTTATGCCGGGCCATGTGTACCCGATTGCTTATGCAAATGATATTCCTTACATTTTTGAGACTACCGATCCTAATCATGGTTTTGTTGAATTGAATGGCACCGTTCAGAAAAATGC
>CAZOXJ010000053.1:0-17737 GCA_964583325.1 uncultured Lentimicrobiaceae bacterium | reverse complement strand
CTACCGATCCTAATCATGGTTTTGTTGAATTGAATGGCACCGTTCAGAAAAATGCTATACAAAGCATGCGACTGATGCAGTTTATATCATCGGACAACGGGAAAAACGCACCTTCGGGTGATGTGTTCGATAGGTTCTATATCAAACTCAACAACACTGAAATGAAAGGACTTGTAGCCTATCAATACACGAATGCTGCTTTTGCTATGATGTTAAAGCAGGATTATGAAACGGCCTACGACCTTATTTCAAAAAGCATAATACTGGCACCAATGGACGAAATGCTTATGATGCAGGAAGAGTTGTTGAAACAATCAATTATGCAGGCAAATAAAACATCGTCGAAACGCGCCAGAATGCTTGTAACATACTATAATACAACTAAAAACGAAAACAAAAAGAACCAGCTAGCTGAAGAATTCAAGCAAAGTGTTTTCCAGATGCTTTTCAGTTCTTTTCCTTCTCCTGACTCATTATTACCCGTATATAATACACTTCATGATGGAATCAGGGATGAGGATGTTCGCAAAGTTCTTGAAGACATTTACACGGAAAATTACATTTCGTACCTCCAGATAGAAGAAAAGGACGATGAAGCATTTGATTTTATTTACAATCAATATAGTAATGGGAATAAATCCGCTTATATAAAAAGCCAGATGCAAAGGAGCCTGAGTCTTCTCACCAGTGCCGGAGGCTATGATAGAAACAGACTGGCTATATACGATACGCTTGCGGCAAAATATCCTGCCGTAATGGACTTCGAAATTTTCAAAACTAACCGTTGCCAGTTGCTGTTAAGAAAAGCCGATGAAGCTTTCAGGATGAGAAATCCAACTGAAGGCGAACAATTGCTCAATGTATTTATTGAAGGCAATTATTATGACGAAAACAGCATGTATAGCTGCAACCCGGCATCTGTTTACAGCGCAGCCGGTTCTTACTATTTTAAAACAGGAAATACTGCAAAAGCTAAAGCAGCCTTAAAAAAGGGTTTAACCTATGATCCTGATAATTACGAAATCAAAACCAAATTAAAAGAACTGAATTAGAAGCTATTAAAGGTCAATTGACAGGTTGTAAAACTTCTGTATACGCCTTGTGTTTCCTTTAGGAGTTTTGTATTCAGCTTCAAAAATCATTTTTTTCATAACGAAACTACCCGGATATACAGGCACTACAAGCACACCGGCACCATTGGACATCTTGAGCAATTCTCTCGTTCCGGCATCTGACTGCATCGAAGAGTAGAATTTTGCATTGTTCCGGGGTGTTTTAAGCCTTACATATACAAAATATTTCTCTTCCAGGGCTGAATGGTCAACTTCAGTAATTATAAGACTGTTATTATCAACAATTGGTGTTCCGTCTTTCTTAAATTCTTTAAGTCCGGGCTGAACTTTATTATTTTTATATGGGACATAGGCTAAAACCTGGCCACCTTCATAAAATTTGGTTTCAATGCTATCCTTGGCCCCATTCACAAAATATGAAACAGAAAATGGTTTCCCGCTTTTAAAATAATGTGTGCACTTACCATTTCGGTGATCATCCTTGTATGTGGCATCCATATATAATTTCCCGTCAGTATAGTATTCCCTGACTCTTCCATTTGCTTTCCCATCTTTATAAGTTACTATAAAATGCAACTTCCCGTTTTCGTAAAAATCGGGTTTCTCACCTTCTTTAAGTGTGTCGCTGCCGGAATTCCCAAATCCGCCGGAGCCATCGCATCCTGAAATTAAATACATAAGCAAGAGAAGTACGCCTGAGTAGGATATGATTTTCATAGTTTATTGATTATTAAAAAAACAAAGATTAAAGAGCTATAAAATGCATTTTTCATTTGATTACCGGTTGTGAAAAGCCAGATGGATACCTCGCCAGAAACACAAATCCATTCTTTTTGTCCAATACGGTCATAGCCGGAATAATATGTTTCCATTTATTATAATGTGGTTCTTTTAACACCAGATAGAACGGACGATCAATATTTCCGGTAAGTAACCACATAGGACGGGCACAATCACCGGGCATTTTTTGCGTATAAAAAAGTGGCGCATAACTGAAATAACCCGAATTAAGCACATAACACTTTTCGGTAGCTTTCGATATATAGAAATCGATAACTGCCCGCTGCGAATATTTTTCAATCCGATAAGGGAATACAATGATTATCAAGGCAATAAAAATAGTGGTTGAACCAAAAAGCACTATTAAGGCTTTAGCTATTTCCTGCTTTTTTGCCAGGATAACGGTATAAATAACAGCAGATAACAGGAACAAACCCAGCAGCCATTCGAACCCTGTCCATTTTACATCGGCCTGAAGGTTTGCGACAGCGAAATCATCTTTGATAATCCCAGAAGCAATAATTTTTTCTTTAAATTTTTCGACCAAAGGCAGAACAGAAACTACGATTGCGAAAAGCGATGCAAACACAATAAGCATCACGCTCAGCCATTTACGCCATTTCAAACTGCCATTCAATAAATCATTTATGGCCACTGCTGCAAAAAATGTGAGCGGGAAATAAGCCAGGGAACTATAGTGTACAATCTTGGTTTTTACGATGGAGAAGAGGATAAGCACCACCCAGAACATCACCAGCATAATACCATGAAACTGGGTCTGTTGTTCCGGCTGACCCTTAACCCGGCGAAACCTCATCAATGCAAATAATGACGCAGGAAAAACACCGATCAGCAAAACAATAAAATGATAACTCCAGTGCCCGCCATGCCCGGCATCGGGGATTGTGAAAAGCCGCACCTGGTAAAGAATAAATTTCATTACCATATCAGCATTGCCGGTTAGTATTTGCGCAAGGAACCACGAGCCACCGACAAGTATCGTAAACAAAAGAAAAACAGCAATATCGCTGATTCTCAGTTTAAATTCAGGCAGGAATTTAAGCAGGCGCGGGCTGATTCCTGCTAAGCGCAACAGGTCATTGAGGTAAGCAATACCGGCAACCAGGCCAACAATAAGTAAAGCCGTTGGTCCTTTGGTAAGAATAGCCAGCCCGGTAAAAACGCCCCACAAAGCTGCGTTTATAAATTTTGATCTGCCGGATAATTGTGCTTCAGCCTCATTGAGCCTTACAAAGAACCATATCGACAGAAATATCAACAAGTTGAACCACGGATCAATAATTCCTGATCGAAAATAAAAATGCGGCAATATACTACCGGCATACACCAGCACCCAAACAAGTCCGAAACGTACATCAAAAAGCTTTTTACCGATATTAAAAATTACAAGCAGCGAAACTATTCCGCATATAGCATTCGGGAAACGGGCAGCGAACTCATTGATACCAAAAGCTTTCATGCTTAAAACCTGCAACCAGATAAAAAGCGGCGGTTTTTCCCAAAATGGCTTGAAATTAATCTGAACATTCAGATAATCGTTGGTAACAATCATTTCGCGGGCACATTCGGCAAAATTTATTTCGTCCCAATCGAAAAGATGCACCCCACCTGCAAACGGAATAAAAAGCAACGACGCAATTAAAGCTATCATTACCTGTAACTTTAGGCTATTTCCCGTGCTGAAGTTTTTCAATGGCATCATTTTCGTCAAAAGTATAAAAACATTCGAAACGGCCAAAAATCAGTCTGAATTAAGACTGAAATTATACACCTTCTCACCCGGCTTTCAGAAATATATACATTCTTGTTTTTGTTAATTATTTTTTTTCATAGATTTACGCTGTCAATCAGGGAAAGTCAGTCAGGAAGGAATGAGAGTAACCATACTCTTACTACCTTCTTTATAATCGGCAAGATACCGGTTTCCATAATCGTACGGAAAATCCGTAAAAATCATTTCCATTTGCATGTTTTCGACGAATTAACCGTATGGTATCCATGGTAACCACCATCAAAACAACGAAATGAAAAAAAAATCACAATTCTGGGGGCACTGGCTTTACAGAATAATATACGCTTACTCTAGTGTAGTGCACCGACTCTATTACCGGAAGATTACGGTTGTGGGTCTTGAAAAAATTCCTGCAGACACACCTGTACTTTTTGCTCCAAACCACCAGAATGCTTTAATGGATGCCCTTGCCGTGTTGTTCGCTGCACGCAAACCGGTTGGATTTCTTGCCAGGGCCGATATTTTCAAAAAACCCGCTATCGCAAAAACCCTTAATCTGCTCAAGATCCTGCCAATATACAGGATTCGCGACGGAGTTGAAATGTTAGGGCGCAACCAGGAAGTATTTGACAATACCATTGATGTGTTGAATTCAAACACTCCTATTTGTATTCTGCCCGAAGGAAACCATGAAGGGAAAAAACAGTTGAGGTCACTTAAAAAAGGAATTTTCCGTATCGCATTTCAGGCTGAAGCCAGAACTGATTTTAAGCTGAATATGCATATTATTCCGGTCGGGCTCGACTATTCCGATTATTTTAATCCCGGTTCGGACCTGGTAGTCGTATTTGGTAAACCAATAAAAGTTGCCGATTATGCTACGCAGTATCTTGAAAATGAGCAAAAAACAGTTCACAACCTGATGGATTTGCTTGCCGAAAGCATGCGAAGTGTTATGATTCACATTCCGGATGAAAATTATGAGCTTATTTACAACATAAGTGAGATTTATGAACCAAATGTGTGGAACACCTGTAATATAAAAAGGCATCCATTCAATAAGCTAACAATACGTCAGTACATAGTTCAAAAAGCTACTGAAGCATTTTCACGTTTCCCCGAAAAAGCGGCTGAACTTCAGCATGAACTTAGTATTTACACTAAAAAATTAAGCCAGAAAGGGTTAAAAGACTGCGACCTTCAGCAAAAAGCACCTCTTGGCTTGCCTGTTCTTATTGAACTGGCTTTCACTATTTTATTGCTGCCTATACATGTGTATGGAATGATACTGAATTACCTTCCTTATAAAATACCTTTTTGGTTAGCGGCGAAAATTCAGGACAAACATTTTAAAAGCTCGGTACAGTTTGGAATCAGCCTACTGCTGTTTCCAGTTTATTACCTTATTATACTGATAGCTTTTGGCATGTTCACTGAAGGTTCACTGTTTATAATTTTATTTGGACTTAGCCTGCCGGCGACCGGCCTGCTTGCATTTTACAATTACAAAAACATGCTTCTGTTAGCAGGCAAACTGAAGCTTTATGCGCTTCGTCTGACAAATATTACAGAGTATAAAGCGATTTATAAAGAAAGAGCACACCTTATTGATCTGATAAAAAACGTAATAAACAGCTAACCTATGAGAAAATCCTTACTGTTACTTCTTACTCTTTCGGGAATCATGCTTCTGCATTTTTCGGCTTCAGCCCAGGAAGAAAAAGCTAAAAAAGAAGCTAAAATCCCAACCGGCTTCTCATTCGGAGCACTACCAACAATTTCGTTCGATGCGGATATGGGATTCCAATACGGCGGACTTGTGAACCTGTATGACTATGGCGATGGCTCCATGTATCCTTCCTACAGGCAAATGATGAAAGTAGAAATTTCGCGCTACACCCGGGGTTCAGGAACCAACCAGATTTTTTACGATGCAAAAAATCTTCTGCCGAATAATCTTCGTTTAATTGCCGACCTGAGTTATCTCACCGAAAAATCACTCGATTTTTATGGGTTTAACGGGTATCAAAGCCGGTTTACAACCGATTTTACTGACGAAGAATCGGCCGATTATATTACCCGCGTTTTTTACCGCGATTTACGAAAGATGTTTCGTTTCACTGTCGACCTTCAGGGCCCACTGGCAGGAGATAATCTTCGCTGGCTTGGCGGTATCGGCATTATGAGTATGAAGACCGGCCGTGTTGATTTTGATGCTATTAACAAAGGTAAAGATGAAGAAGACCAACTTACTGACACCACTACGCTGTTCGATAATTATGTAAGCTGGGGAATCATCAGTGAAGCAGAAAAAGATGGCGGAAATGCCAATTTCCTGAAAGCCGGTATTATTTACGATACCCGCGACAACGAAGCCAATCCTATGAAAGGGATGTGGAGCGAAGCCCTTATTACCTACGCCCCGGGATTCCTTTTTAATCCTGAATTTTCGTATGCCAAACTGGTTTTAATTCATAGGCAGTATTTTACCATCCTTAAGGATCGCCTGTCATTTGTTTATCGCATTGGTTACCAGGGAACTATCGGAGGCGAGGCTCCATTTTTCATGCAACCGTATATGCTTAGTTCGTATTCATCGATAACAAAAACAGATGGATTGGGCGGTGCCAAGACTTTGCGTGGCATTATGCGCGACCGTATTGTAGGCGATGGTATTGCTTACGGTAACCTCGAATTGAGATGGAAATTCCTCAAAACCCGCCTGGGAAAACAAAACCTGTACTTTGCACTGAATGGTTTTTCCGATTTCGGGATGGTAGTGCAGCAGGTGAAATTTGATAAATCGAAAATCAGCGCTGCCGACCAGGAAAAATACTTTGATTTTTCGTACGAAAAAGACAAACTCCATCCCAGCCTTGGCGCCGGATTAAGGATTGCGTTGAATGAAAACTTTATCCTTGCTATCGATTATGGATTTTCGACTAACAAGCAGGATGGCGTCAAAGGACTGTATATCAACATCGGAAATTTATTTTAGTCCTTCCCTTTAATAGAAAAAGCCCCTGAGTAGTGTTATTCAGGGGCTTTTTTATTTTTTAAAATTACTGATTTTGGTTTAGAAATCGATGTTAGGTTGCACCAGTAATTCCATGGTATTCAGTTCCAGTGCAAGCAAATTGCCATAACCGGGTTTGTCGGTAATATAAACACCGTTATCGAGATCAATAAAATGAAATGAATTCGAATTTAACGACTGATAAATAAAATCGAGAGAAACAGGAACATGCCCGTGAATGATTTTATAGTTACCCAGCTTCTCAGTGTCGATCTGATATTCGCGGATCCACATCATGGATTGGGTATCGCTGAAAATATCTTCCTTTTCGAAATTAAATCCGGCATGTACGATCAGGAATTTCTTCCATTTCAGATAAAAATCAAGGGATTCAATCCATTGTATATATTTCTCCGGAATTTCAGTAACATCCAACGTATTGAAACTCTGCAGGGTAGGTTCCCCACCGTGTTGCATCCATTCCTTGTAAGTACCGGATTTCAATTTAAGCATCTTCCGCAATCCCGACTTTGCCAGTTCATCGCGATAAACTTTTGCCATATAATCTTCGTGATTCCCTTTAATCACATTGGTTTTAATGCCATCGTGATTCAGTTTCATGATGTAATCCATAACGCCTTTGCTATCGGGACCACGATCGATTACATCGCCCAGGAAAATAAGGGCATCATCCTTACGCAACTGTATCAGGTCGCCGATAAGCGCCCGGAGAGTAAGCAAGCAACCGTGTACGTCAGGAATTACCCAGGTTCTCATTATGTATATATAAAACAAGCTCCCTTCGCGCAATGCAAAGGGAGCTGACTTAAATTTATTTTTTTGATTTGCCCTGATTAGCAACTTCATCCATCAGTTTCTTGATGGTTTCGGGATCGCCAAGGAAATAATCTTTAATAAAATTCAGATCATCGTCGAATTCGAAAACATAAGGAATTCCGGTAGGAAGGTTCAGGCTAACGATATCCTGATCACTGATTCCTTTCACGTGCTTGATTACTGCACGAAGGCTGTTACCGTGAGCAGCTACCAATATCTGGTCGTGCTTACGGAGCGATTCGCGGATTTCACTTTCCCAATAAGGAACCATACGATCAACGGTATCTTTCAGCGATTCGGTTACCGGCGCTTCGTTACCGATTGCTGCGTATTTAGGATCGAGGCGTGGATTACGCGGATCGTCGGCAGCAAGCTCGGCAGGCGGAATATCGTAGCTGCGGCGCCATACAAGAACTTGCTCATCGCCATATTTCTCAGCTGTTTCAGCTTTATTAAGCCCTTGCAGGTTCCCATAATGTTTTTCATTCAAACGCCAGCTTTTGTTAACGTCGATCCACATCAGGTCCATTTCTTCCAGTACAAGGTTCAATGTTTTGATTGCCCTTTTCAGGTAGGAAGTGTATGCCAGGCGGAAATCAAATCCGTTTTCCTTCAACACTTTTCCTGCTTCAGCGGCTTCTTTTAAGCCACGTTCCGAAAGATCAACATCTGTCCAGCCGGTAAAACGGTTTTCTTTATTCCATGTGCTTTCACCATGGCGAAGAAGTACTAATTTTTTCATTTGGTATGATTTTAAAGATATAATTATCTGAATGTCAGCAAAATTAAGACGCCTAATGTATTTTGCAAATGTAAGATTTCCTGCGAATTTGAGCAAGGACTATTCAAGAGATTTTATAAAGTTTGTTAAAGTTTAATTTACGGATAACAAATAATATTCTCAAAAACTTATTTCAGGTGTTATTTATAAAATTAAAGAAGAAAGAAAAGTCGCGAATCAAAACAGGAAACTGAAATCCCTGATCTTCGATTATTCTGTATTTTAGCCATTCAAATTAGAGAAATGACATTTTATTCAGCACCCTTCTGGCTCAGATTTTTTTACCCCAAAGGACTTATTTGGCGGATGCCGACCGGAGCACGTGAGGTTTTTCTTACTTTCGACGATGGTCCTGTACCTGAAGCAACGCCGGTTGTACTGGAAATCCTGAAGAAGTATAACGTTAAAGCCACTTTTTTTTGTGTGGGTGAAAACGTACAGAAATACCCCGAAATATTCAAATCACTTGTTCATGATGGTCATGCCATTGGTAATCATACTTTTCACCATGTAAAAGCGTGGAAAACAGATTACGATTCTTATTTATCCGAAGTAGCACAATGTCAGCAACTTGTAAACAGTAAACTTTTCAGGCCGCCACACGGACAAATTACACGGAAATTAGCCAGGGATTTACAAAAAGACTACCGGATTATAATGTGGAGCGCGCTTACCGGTGATTATAACAGAAATCTTTCGGTTGACCAATGCCTTGCCAACGCTGTTAATAACACTAAACCGGGTGCCATCATTGTTTTTCACGATAGCATTAAAGCCCTCGAAAGGATGGAATACGCGCTACCGAGGTATATTGAGTATTGTATTGCCGAAGGATACTCTTTCAGAACTTTATAATGTATGGGGTTGGATGTTAGGGGTTGGGATTTGGGGGTTAGGGGCTGGGGTTAGGATTCTTGATTTGTGATTTGTGATTTGTAATTTTTAAAACCACTAAGGCACGCAGAACACTGAGAGGCACTAAGTAGTTATGATTTTGAATTTACGATTTAAGAAGTACGATTTGCGATTGTTGAAGATTTGTGATTTTCGATTTGTGATTCGGTACTTGGATTTTGGTATTTGGGTTTTGGTATTTGGCCTTTGGTATTTGGAATTTACAAACAACCCGCCCCCTATCTTTTTACAACAAATTTCCTGGTAACACTGCCCTCACCAAAACCTATCCGTAAAATATAAATCCCTGCCTTTAAGTGCTGAATGTTTATTTTAACACGGGTATCATTCTCTATGGACGAACGGACTGCTTCCTGTTTCCCATCCAACGTCATAATCTCAAACGTGTTGATTTCATCAAGATTATGCTGAACATATAAAAAATCGCTGGCCGGATTTGGCATGATCAGCAGATTTTTACCAGCGGGCAATTCGTCAATTCCCAAACTAACCTTATTATTGGCTGAGATAAGCCAGAGATCCGGATCGAACTGAACGGAATCGATTGTAAATCCGGGGTTTGCTGTAAACATCTCGCCAGAGAACGTATGATTAAATACGATGGTTGTATCACTGTTACCGCCAAAAAACTTTAGTGGAACCGGCAATTCGAAAAAACCGACCGACTCATGCGACTGCTCCTGGTAAATGGTAACGGATGTATTGTAATCAGCTGTTTGTCCGATAGCAACCGTGTAAGTAGGGAAACCTTCTCCATAATACCAATCGGCAAAATAACCAGTCAGGTCGCGGCCTGAAGCGTTTTGCATGTGAGTGATAAAGTCGTTGGTGTATGCAAAGCCGTGCCTTAGTCGTGGATCGCTAAGGTAGCTGCGGATGCCCTCGAAAAAATCTTCGTCACCAACAACCCAACGGAGCATATGTAAAATCATAGCACCCTTACTGTACGATAACCTCGAATCAAAAATCCGCCCTACGCTGGTTGTATCATCACAATAAACAGAACCATCGGGCGCATAACACACATAGGAAATATTGCTGTACTTCCATAAATCCCAGTAAAAGTTATCGATAAATTCGTAACGCAGACCAGCACAATACGTAGCAAATCCTTCATTGAGCCATATATCGTGCCACGAACCGCAGGTAATCATATCACCAAACCATTGGTGGGCAAGCTCATGCGCAATAATATCCGGATTAAAGGCACCTTTGCCAAGAAATGTCATGGTTTGGTGCTCCATACCTCCGCCCCAGCCAAACTGTGCCTGACCGTATTTCTCCGCCCAAAACGGATAAGGCTCAAACAATTCTTCGAACAATGCAAGGCTTGGCAACACCGTTGCAGCCTGGGGACGTAATAAGGCAGAATCTTCCGGGTAAACGTAATTCATGATTTCGAGTGTATCGTTATCCTTGATATAGAAGTCGGAAAATCGCGCATAATTAGTTGAAGCTATGGCAATAAGATACGAAACAATAGGATACCGGTGTTTCCAGTGCGTGACGGTATAATTTATCCCGAAAGGTTTTTCGCTCATCAATACACCATTGCTTGCTATCGAATTCCCTAGAGGCGTTATTACAAATACATCAATCGAATCAATTTTATCGGTAAGATCATTTTTCGAAGGCCACCAGTCGGCAGCGCCATAAGGCTCCGAAAGTGTCCACAAGGCTGGTGCTCCGTTGTGCAACTCTGTGCCAAAAGACCCGAAACCGGTTGTTGCCGGATTTCCATGATAAAATACAGTTACCGAGTCGATTGTGCCAACAGAAGATATTTCGCCAAACGGAACAGTAATAACGTTGCCCGAATGGTTTACGTCATAACTGAAACCATGATAATAGGCCGAATCGGCTGACATGCCCGATGATAATTCAAACTGAATGCTACTCATTAAGGGCTGTGTAGGAACAAAATACGAAGTAACCGCACCCCGGATATATGATTCCGCAGGATCGACAAACCAGTAAAAACGATGGTATTTAAGATCGTAATTGTTCACGATCAGTTGTTCGCGTGGAGTATTAAGTCTTTGATAAGCAGCTTTATCACTATCCGAAATTAGTTTAAGATTTTCTATTCCCGCTGCTTTCTGAGCTGACAGATAGGCGACATTAGATGAAATCAGAAGAAAAAACAGAATTAGGCGGAGAAACGTTTTCATGGTAGCTGCTTTAATGAATTGAACAGTAAAATTAGTACTCAATTCTAATAAGTAACAACTTAATTGACAAATAAGTTTGAAAAAATACGCGAACAATCGTCTGATGTTTATAATTAAGCAGAATTAAGTTTATGAATGACGGATTTAGCTTTGAAATCAGGTGTATAAAAAGAGAGATCAGGAATCTTTGAATATATTTGTACTATATACAGAAGAGCGGACTTTGATTTAAAGCACTACTAAAAACAACTCTGATTATCCGAAAAATTCTTTGTAAAAAGCATGTAAACTACTGTTTGATAAAGGGTAATTTAATCCTCAATCGTTAAATCAGCAAATGTACCAATCCGTAAAAAAATACTGCTATGAATTTAATTATCAGAATATTGCTACTAAGTGGCATCTTGATAGCAAGCACATTTTCTTCTTTCTCGCAGGAGACAAATTATACGAATGAGCGGTTTGTTATAGTGCTCGATGTGCAGCAATTCTGGACTGATAATTCTTTAAAGCCTAAGGCTGCAGAAGAAATGCTCAGATCAATAAACGCGGTCATAGAGAAGACAAATCCCGATAAAATAATCTACATTAAATCCAGTGGAGAATCTGCAGTGCTATCTATCTCTTTAAAAGGTGTTAAAAAAAAGACTTTTACAGCTAACGAATTCGACAAAAGCTTAAAAATCGTTTCTAATATTATTTTTGAAAAAACAGAAGGCGATGCTTTTACTGTAAAGGAAATGACTCATATTTTTGAGACGAATAATGCAAAAGAGATTATTATAACAGGCTTACTTGCAGAAGAATGCGTTTATAAAACTGTTTTAGGTGGAATATCAAGAAATTACACCATATACCTTGTTCCGGATGCTATTGGCGGGAAATCGGAAAAAAGTAAAAAGAAAGCCCTAACAAAGCTGGTTAAAGCTGGTGCTAACACAATAACGCCTGATAACCTTTAAACCAGATTTATTCAAAAAACAGCAACAGTTAAGAATTGCAAAAACCCTTTTCAAATAAAGAAGTTACAATTTCCTTCCCATATTTTTCCCATCTTTGCAAAAGCAAATCCAGATCTCCTATGCCATCAGGCCTGCAAAAATATTTTTACTCCATTTTAAAGTTACTTGTCCCTTCAGCATTGGTTTTATATGCTGTAGCATGTGCTACCATAGTTTCGCCTACAGGCGGGCCGAAGGATATTACGCCTCCTTCGATGCTCAATTCCGAACCACAAAACCTTTCCACCAATTTCAAGGGTGACAGGCTGATACTGAATTTTGACGAATACATAAACCTGAAAACACCTGAAAAATTTCTTCTTATCTCGCCTCCGCTTGGTAAAGAACCCGACATCAGGGTGAAAGGTCGTTCGATTATAATTAAAATGAAAGATACGTTACGGGCAAACACAACCTATAACTTTTACCTGGGCGAAGCTATTGTTGATATAACCGAAAGCAATCCGGTTCCGAATTTCAATTTTGCATTTTCTACCGGTCCTGAAATTGATTCGCTGAGCCTTGCAGGAAACGTGACCGATGCTTTTACCCGTCAGCCGATGGAAGGAGCGCTGGTAATGCTTTATACCGATTTTACCGACTCGGTGCCTATGAAACAAATCCCTACGTATGTTTCGAGAACTTCTAAAAAAGGAGATTTCAGGCTGAACAACCTTGCCTCGGGAAAATACAGGGCTGTAGCCCTGGTGGATGGTAACAGCGATTATATGTACAACCTGCCATCCGAAACGATTGGTTTTAGTTCCGATACCGTAGTGCCGTATTATTCGGCCGTAAGTGCAAATGATACAAATGTGGTTGTTGACAAAGCCGCTCAGCTCCTCGTTTCAATTGATATGTTCCCGGAACCGGATTCGACGCAACGTATACTCAAAAGCGTGATTGCAGCCAAAAACAGATTATCGGTTGCCTTCCGCTACAGCGCGAAAACACCGGAATTCCGTGCATTAAATATACCTGATTCACTGCCCTGGGCTGTGATAGAGTGGAATAAAGGTATTGATACCCTTAATGCCTGGCTATTGAATAAACCCGATACCCTGAAACTTGAAGTTTTGACCGGAGGAACTGTTCTGGATACAGTTGAAATATCTACTACAATGAAAGTTACGGGGCGCCCGCAACGCAATACCGAAACAAAACCGAAGCTTGGATTCACAGCTTCATCCAAAGGTGGGGCACTAGGTTATGGCAGGCCGCTCATGCTCACTTTTGCCAATCCTGTAAAAGAATACAATACCGACTCAATAGCATTAACCGTGAACTCAGCAACTGATACCACTGTTGTTAAACCGCTTGTAAAATTCACCGATAGTATTCAAAGACATTTACTAATAACTCATAACTGGAACCAGGCTGAAACGTACAACCTATATATCCCGAAAGGCTCATTTACTGATATTTACAGCGATTCGTGCGATTCAACACGGGTTGCTTTTCAGATGACTCCGATTGAAGAGTATGGCGAATTTGCAGTTTCAATTAACAGGCAGCAAAACGATTTCCCTGTAATAATTCAATTGCTGAACGAAAAGGGGCTGGTGGTTGACGAAAAAATTGTAACTACCGAAAAACGAATTGATTTCGGACTCCTGCCACCCGCTAAATACGGACTGAAAGCCATTATGGATTCCAACAAAAATGGCCGTTGGGATACGGGACAGTTTATAAATAAAATCCAGCCCGAAAGGGTGTTAGTGCACCCCAAATTGTTTGAGGTGCGCACCAATTGGGAGCTGGAAGAAACCTGGGATTTATAGTCCGGAAGGACCTATAAAGTTACGATTGACCAAAAATCAGTATTACTGAGCTTCGTTACATTTATTGATACAGGTAATAATATCAAGTAATGTACTGTTTTTGAGCGAATAATGAATTTGTTTGCCGTCGCGTTTCGAAGCAAGAATGCCTTTACTTTTCAGAATATTAAGATGATGCGATGCAGCAGCCTGCTCAATATGCAAGGCTTCATATATTTCAGTCACATTAAGTTTCTTGTTATTATTCAGCAATTCAATAATTGCGATACGCATAGGATGAGCCATTGCACGTAATTTGCTAGCAGCTGCTTCCAGTTTTACAATGTCGAGTTTCAAATGTTCATTCATTTCTAATATATTTTTTTTGCAAAAGTATAAATAAATACATTACCAGATCGTAAATATGTAAATTTATTCATTCGTTTTTTAAATATTATTACAAATACCTGTTAATTAATGCCATACAAAACTTATAATATGCTGAGAAGCAAGATAAAATAAGTATTCTTTACCAAGATTGCACCTATTTTGAAGGTAAATTTCAGCCTGAAATATCTTCGGATAATCCGGTAAATGCGAATTTTAATCCATCAAAAAGGCCTTTGTCGCTGAGTTTCAATTCGGGAATAACCAACAGGGCCATAAACGAAAGTGTCATAAAAGGAGCTTTCAGATTGCCGCCCAAAGCAAGGGCACGGCTGTTGATATATTCGTATTTTTCGGCTACATCATAACCATTTTCAGCAGCCATTAATCCGGCCACAGGCAAAGCAAGTACATCAAGATGCTGCCCGTCAGTAACCGCAATTCCGCCTTTATTCTTAACCAGGCTGTTGATAACAGTCACCATATCAGCATCGTTGGTGCCTACACAAATAACATTGTGGCTGTCGTGAGCAACAGTTGAGGCCATAGCTCCGCGTTTCAATCCAAAGCCGTTAATAAAAGCAACTGCGGGTTCCGAAGGATTATAGCGGTTGATAACCGTAATTTTGAGAATATCTTTTTCAATATCGCTGACGATTTTTCCATTTACGCTAACTGGATCGGTCAGGAATTTTGTGGTAACCAGGTCGCCATCGAAGGCACGTATCACTTTCATTTTGCCTTGAACTGAAGGGACTTCGAGCGCAGGTATATCAACCGGATGAGCCAGGAAACAGTTAGGCGTTTCGTAACTGTAAGACGGCAAGAGTGTTGCTCCCGATTCGGCAACCTGATTTCCATCGATATAGGTTTGCAGCACATTAAAATCAGCCAGGGAATCAACAACAATAAGATCAGCGGCATCACCGGTTTGAAGCAATCCACACATTAGGTTGTAGTGTTTCACCGGGTTTAAGGTACAAGCCCTCAGCACAGCCATAGCATCATATCCTGATTGTATTGCACGTTTTACAAGCAGGTTAATATGACCTGAAACCAGGTCGTCAGGATGCTTGTCGTCACTGCAAAACATCACTTTTTCAGGATGTGTGTCCAGCAGTGGCACCAGCGCATCAAAATTACGGGCGGCACTTCCCTCGCGGATAAGGATGTGCATACCGGCTTCAATTTTAATAAGAGCTTCTTCCAGATCGGTGCATTCGTGATCGGTGCTGATTCCGGCAGCGGCATATTTTGCAATCCCATCCTTATCCAGACCGGGTGCATGTCCATCAACCGGTTTGTTGTATTTCTTCGCGAAAGCCAGTTTCTGATGCACTTCTTCATCACCATAAATCACTCCCGGGAAATTCATCATTTCCGAAAGGTAAAGAATATCATCGCGCTTAAGCAAATCCCCAATCTGGGCGGCATCGATTACAGCTCCCGACGATTCGAAGCCAGTTGCCGGCACACAGGAAGGAGCACCGAAATGAAATTTAAAAGGCGACATTTTCCCGTTATGTATCATAAAATCAACACCTTCAAGTCCCAGCACATTGGCAATTTCGTGCGGATCGGAAACCGTTGCCGTTGTACCATGCACAACAGCCAGCCTTGCAAATTCAGCCGGCACCAGCATAGAACTTTCGATATGTACATGTGCATCAATTAAACCGGGAAGGATATACTGTTTTTCGGATACATCGCAGGGAGTTACTGACGCTATTTTGCCGTTTGAAACTTCAATTGTTCCGGGGAAAATTGTACCGGAAACGACATCTACGATATGGCCTGAAAGAGAGAAGGAGCTATGCATACTGATTTAAATGTAGAGGGATTCGAAAACAAATGTAATAATTTCGGGATTGACAATAGCAATTCGCATAAAACCCTTAAATTTTAAAATAAGTCACCAAATAAATCCTAATTTAGCAGAGTATTAAAGCAAACTATTTGAATTTTTATAATGGCAAAACTAAGTAACGGAAACAAAGAAAAAGCGATTGAAGAGACCCTTTGGGATTCGGCAAATAAACTGAGAGGCAGCGTTGAACCGGCTGAATATAAACACGTTGTATTGGGTTTGATTTTTCTGAAATTTGCCAGTGATAAATTTGAGGAACACCGAAAAAAACTGATTGCCGAAGGCAAGGAGAAATACATGGATATGCCCGACTTTTATGGTATGGCAAATGTATTTTATCTGGATGAAACCTCGCGCTGGAGTTATATTATCAAAAACTCGAAACAAAACGATATAGCGCTTAAAATTGACACCGCCCTTCATAATATCGAGAAAAACAACAAAGCGCTGAAAGGCGCACTGCCCGATAATTATTTCTCGCGACTGGGGCTCGATATTACCAAACTTGCTTCGCTGCTCGATACCATTAACGATATTGATACCCTAAAAGACAAAGCGCATGATATTGTTGGCCGTGTGTACGAATATTTCCTTTCGAAATTCGCGCTGGCCGAAGGCAAGGGCAAAGGCGAATTTTATACGCCCAAAAGCATAGTAAACCTGATTGCCGAAATGATTGAACCTTACAGCGGAATTATTTATGATCCGGCCTGTGGTTCCGGCGGTATGTTTGTGCAATCCATCAAGTTTATACAGGCCCACCACGGAAACACCAAAAATATATCCATTTACGGGCAGGAATACACCAACACCACTTACAAGCTGGCAAAAATGAACCTTGCCATACGCGGCATTTCGGGTAACCTGGGTGAAAAAGCTGCCGATACCTTTGGCGACGACCAGCATAAAGACCTGAAAGCCGATTATATAATGGCCAATCCGCCTTTTAACCAGAAGGACTGGCGTGCTGAAAACGAATTAAAGGACGATCCGCGTTGGCGTGGTTACGATGTGCCACCCAAAAGCAATGCCAATTATGGCTGGATACTGAATATGGTTTCAAAGCTTTCAGAAAATGGCGTTGCAGGGTTTATCCTGGCAAATGGCGCTTTGAGTGGTGGTGGCGAAGAGTATAAAATCCGCCGTAAACTGATTGAAAATAACCTGGTGGAAGCCATTTTAGTGTTACCCCGAAACTTATTTTATACCACCGATATTAGTGTTACGCTATGGATTCTGAATAAAAACAAAAAAGAGCAAAGCCGGAATATTGGTGATATTACCCGCCAGTATCGAAACCGCTCAACCGAAATACTGTTTATGGATTTACGCCAACTAGGCGAACCATTTGAGAAAAAGTTTACTCAATTCTCTGATGCTGATATAAAGAAAGTAA
>CAZOXJ010000052.1:17174-21431 GCA_964583325.1 uncultured Lentimicrobiaceae bacterium | reverse complement strand
TGTATTCTGTCACATTGAGCGTCGAAATGCACTTGTTTAACTCAAGAATGAGCAAAAATAGAAGATTGAGTTGGGCTTCGACTCCGCTCAGCCTGACAGAAGTACAAGGTGAAATCCATAGAAAAATCACAGATAAATTTCCCCTCTTATTTCTCCCACAACTCCGCTGGCGAGGCTTTGAAATCCGTACCGGTTTGATCTTGATTATAACCCTTCCCTAAAGTTGTAACATTTCTTATTGTAACTTTTCTCAAATCCGGTTTTCCGCAAAACAAAGATTACAGGTACGTTACTTTTTAGCAGTAAAAAATACATTCAGTTAAGCTTGAAAAAGCAAATTGGATATATCTGTAAATGAATGAAAATAAGTGGTAGAAAAAGCTAGGGATTAAAAGCCTGTGGCTGATGAGATCCCTCCTTGCAACAGGCAAGGCATCAATAAGTTGCAAATCCGCATCAGGAGAAATGCAATGTCAGTTGACTTGGACACAACACCAGCCTCAGTATTATTGAGCCTCGAAAATATAATTGTCAGATATCCTCAGAAAATCTCCTGCAAAACCTTTAAGCTATTCAACTTCAGACATATTGTATGCAGGTTGATGATCGGTTTCACAACCCCATTCGTTTATTTTTAATCTAAGTTCATTATCAGCCGGATGCAGATCCGTCCATAACGACATAAGTGCCATGGCTAAATCGGGTGAAATATTGTCGTTAACATATTGTATCAGGAGGCTTTCTTCGACACTGATGGTTTCGTCGCCTGCATAATGTGCCATCACGGCTTTTCGGAACAACGGGGCTACAAAAGCGGCAGCATCATCGGGCAATGAATACTTCATTACCAGGAAATAAGCGAAATATGCATCGAAATGCTGCTGGAAGAATACATTTGAATAAGTAACAAAATCCATTCCTCCCGGAAACAGCACATCAATATCAGTAACATACTTTGTCCTGGTTCTGATGGAATTATCTTCGAGGTTAATAAGCCTGTAAGGGCTTGGTGTATTTACAGGGGAGCCGGTTTGGATATCGTAAATTACATTTGTACCGTTCATATATTTCGTAATATCGTTGGCATGATAATGCCCTGTAAAAATTACCTTTATGCCTGCATCCATGAGTGCTTCCATGGTTGCCTGCCAGTTATCGACCACAAAACCGGGGTCGAGTTGCGACTGTCCGGTATAATGTTCCATTAAATTGTGGTGCATCATGGCAATTACTTTAATATTCTTAGTTTTAGCTTCGGCCATTCGTTCCTCAATCCAGTCCATTGTTTCCGGCTTAATTACCCCCGAAACTTCCGGATTCTCAAAGTTTTCGTTGTATTTGCATGCATCAATGCCAAGAACCCAGAGGCTTTTTGTTGGCTGGCAAATGTAACTCAGCGAATTGTGATCCCTGTAAAGCGCATTTTTAAATCCGAACTGTTCGTAGATTAACGAAAATTCCTGAGGAGTTACAGTCGGGACCGGGTATGTATCATCACCGTTATATCCTGCGGAATAGGGATTGTTAATGTCGTGGTTTCCCGGAACTATAAAAACTTTTGTCCGGTGCCCGGCAAACTGTTGTAACAGGCTGGAAACGGTTTGGTGACTCACTTTTTCGCCATCTTTTGTAAGATCACCGGGGATCAGCAACACATCAGGCCTTTCTCTCGATAATTGCGAAAGTATGGTTCGGAAAAGCGGATCACTGAATTCGATCAGTTTCGGATCCTGTGCCAGGTAAGCCTGAAAAGCCGTACCGGAAGCCGCATTGTTTTGCATGAGCGAAGGATCCAGGTAGTGAATATCGGTTACAACGGCAATCTTAATTTCTTTGCCTGATTTCATTAACAGGCTGTTTTCGTCATCCGAAACCTGCTCAGGTGAATCGAATGGAAGATCTTTTGCACAAGAAGAAGCAAGAAAGACCAAAAACGACAGGGTAAAAAATCTAAGGAATTTCATGTGTCTGATTTTTAAGTTAATAAATCAATTCCGAGAAGAGAAATCTTAAATGAAACACACATGTTTAATGATGCAATTCTCTTTTTTACATTTCGTTTTAAATGATTTCGGGCGAAACATAAGCGCAGCGTAATGCTTCGAACTGTGTTTGCAGGTAGCAGTGTGAGGATGAATAAGAAAAGGCAAAGAGAAGAAGCAGGCAGAAAACCGGTGGAGAACACGAAATACAACGTACAAACCGGGTCGCATTCTAGTATTAAACGGAGTATAAAAAGAGATTATATATGTGAGATTACGTGTACTAAAGATACGACATTTTCAGCAAAATAGAAATAGCTTGATAAGGAAAAACCGCTGCAGCAAATTACTCATTTACTGCAACGGTTCAATTAATGTATAAACTTGAGAAAGTATTAATTGTGGAGGTGGTTATCGCTTCCCCAGCACCTCAATTGCTTTAAGAAAAGCCGGGTCGGTGCGGAGGTAAATCGGGTAAAACCCTTCCGAGTCGAAGAGATTGCGTGCAATATAACTTTTCATCAGTTCGCTGATGCGTTGTTTCGACGAAGCCGTTTCAGCGGGAGGATATTTAATGCCATTTTTTTCGGCAAATGCAATGTATTCGCTGTACAGGCTTTCGGTAACACTGAATGATTTATCGAAACGGTTAACATCTTTATGCACTTTTAATGCAGCGCGGTTGCGGTCGGTATAATCGAAGGCAAACTGGTACAAAATTCCTTTATTTACTGATTCGTTAAAGAATTTCAGTCCGGCATTCCTTTCGACAGGTATAAAAACATCGGGCATTATTCCGCCGCCGCCATATACTGTTTTGCCTCCGGGTGTTGTAAATTTGAGCGAATCAACCAGTTTAACGCTGTCGGCACTTTCGAGTTCACCATCCTCCATACGGTGATAAAACTCCATATAATACTCGTCAGCGCCGTTGGTATATGGTTTCTGTATGCTGCGGCCGGTTGGCGTGTAATAGCGTGCAACAGTGAGCCGTAGTGCCGAGCCATCGCTCAATGCAACTTGTTCCTGCACCAGTCCTTTACCGAACGAACGGCGGCCGATAATAGTGCCGCGGTCGTTATCCTGTATGGCACCCGATACAATTTCGCTGGCCGAAGCCGAACCTTCATCAATAAGCACTACAACAGGCAAATCGTCCCATATCCCGCTCGAAGTTGATGTAGCAACCTGCTTTGGACGATGAAGTCCCTGGGTGTAAACAATGAGTTTGTCGTCAGGTAGAAATTCGTCCGACACAGCAATGGCTTCCTGCAGGTAACCACCTGAATTCCCCCGCAAATCAAGTATAAGTTTTGTTACGCCTTTATCTTTTAAATCCATCATTGCAGCATGTAGCTCTTTTCCGGTGGTGGCACTGAATTTGCTGAGTTTTATATATCCGATTTCTTTATTTACAGGATACGAAATATCAATACTCCAGGTTGGTATTACATCGCGGGTAATAGTGAAATCGATGATTTTTTTCAGGCCTTTCCTGTAGATTCCTACTTTTACCTTGGTGCCTTTCGGGCCTTTCAGCAATTTCATAACCTTTTCGTTTGCCAGTTTGATACTTGCAATGTTTTTATCGTCAACTTTCACAATGCGGTCACCAGCCAGCAATCCGACTTTCTCCGATGGCCCGCCGGGAATGGTATTGACCACCATTACCGTATCGCGTTCAATTTTAAACTGAATGCCTATGCCTTCAAAATTACCCATCAGCGGATCGTTGGCATCAGCAAAATCCGAAGCCGGAATATAAACCGAATGGGGATCAAGACTGTGTAACATTCCTGTTATAGCCTCATCATTGAGCTTTTTAGTGTCAACACTATCCACATAGTTCTGGTCGATAAAACGTATTAATTCAGTAAGTGTGCTTTTTACCTGCGAACCTTTGAATAAGGAATAATTGCGTACTAAAGAGCTGCTCATCAGGTAATAACCTATAAGTATTCCGGCTACAAGTACCAACGCGAAAGCTATGGGTAAGTATATATAAGGACTGCGATTGTTCTTCATTTTAAATGTGTAGTATTTGAAAAGTATGTTTTTTAAGAATTAATTTGGGGCGACAGGAAGAGGGGGGACAAGGGGAGGGGAGACAGGGCGACTAGGAGACTAGGAGACAAGAGGACAAGGGGAGGGGAGACAAGGAGAGCAGATTGAAAACCACATTAAATCATTTCACATCCCACATCCCACATTTCACATCCAACATTCCACATCCAACATCTCACATTCCACATCCTACATTCCACATCCCACATCA
>CAZOXJ010000052.1:0-17074 GCA_964583325.1 uncultured Lentimicrobiaceae bacterium | reverse complement strand
ACATTCCACATCCAACATCTCACATTCCACATCCTACATTCCACATCCCACATCATTTTTTATATTTCTCTTTCGCTTCTTTCATCGTAAAAGCCGACCACATTTTGAAAAGATGCTCAACTTTATCGCGGCTGTAAGTTTTTTCGTGCTCAAGGTACCAGCTGTCCTGGGTATGCAGCACAGCGCCTTTGCCATCAAGGATCACAAAAACCGGAAACCCGAACCGTTGCGGGTAACCCAGTGTAGCAAGCAACTCGTGGTTGTCGTTTTCCTTGCTGTAATTTATTTTCACCACTTCGTAGTTGGCTTTTACCAGGCTATCGAGTTTTGCATCTTCAGTAATCATGGTATGAAATTTAACACACCACGGGCACCAGTTTCCACCTATTTGCAGGAAAACATGTTTGCCTTCTGCAGCAGCTTTTGCTACAGCAGCAGCTACTTCGGTTTTTGCATCAGCATCCGGATTATATATTTTAATACTTTGCTGGGCTGATACCCCAATCACTGCTCCACAAGTGATAAACAGAAAGAGGATGATACGTTTCATAATTGCTTTTATTGATTAGTATTTTAATGAGAACCATTGTAACAGTTTCCGAATGCAAATGTCGTATTCATTAAGCAGTTACCATGTTAAAAATTCACAAATGCAAAGGTATAAACTCCCGGCAAGTAAAAATGGTTAAATGCTTTTTCTAATTTTGTCGTTCTCAGGTTTACCAACAAGTTCTGAAAACCATGAATTTCGTTATCGATATCGGGAATACACTCACCAAACTTGCTTTGTTTCAAGGCAGGGAAATGGTTGCATTTACCAGTTTCGAAGGTGTTGACATACAGCATATCAGGCAGTTCTGCCAGCAGAACCAGCCCATTTCGAATGCGATTATTTCAACTGTGAAGGAATATCCGTCGGAACTGGATATTTTTTTAGGTGAGAATTTTAATGTAGTTTTTTTTATCCACGACACGCCGGTACCGGCAATTAATAAATACCTCACTCCCGAGACTCTTGGCAAGGACAGGCTGGCCGGAGTTATTGGAGCAAGGCAGCTCCTGCCCGAATCGGATGTGCTTGTTATCGATGCCGGAACAGCCATCACCTACGACCTTATTACCGCTGCCGGCGAATACCTTGGAGGAAGCATCTCTCCGGGTATTGCTATCCGCTATAAAGCGCTGCACACTTTTACCGGGCGTTTGCCGTTACTTGATTATTACGGCGATACCCCGCTTACCGGCGACACTACAAGTTCGTGCATACAATCGGGAGTTTTAAATGGTGTACTTGCCGAAATGGAAGGGATTATAGGGTCGTACCAATTAATATATCCCGGACTTAAAATAATTCTGACCGGTGGCGATCATAATTATTTTGATAAAAGATTAAAAATTAAGACCTTTGCCGCCCCCAATCTGGTGCTTGAGGGCCTAAACCTAATACTCAATTTCAACATTGAAACACTTTAAGAATATTCGCAGGCTTTTACTGGCTTTTGCCTTGCTTTTGCCCTTTTTTGTTGCAACAGCGCAAGTTAAGATTTCGTCCCCTTATTCAATTTACGGGATCGGGAATTTATATGGCGTTAGTAGCCAGATGAATATGGCAATAGGTGGAGCCGCAACGGCGTTCAGCAGCCCATATTTTATCAATCCTGCCAACCCGGCCTCTTATATGGCCTTCGACAGCAATAGTTTTGTATTCGACGGGGCTTTCAATCTGCGCTCTGGAACCCTGAAAACCGTTGACGATTCTCAAAAAACCAGGTTCGGAACTATCTCAAACCTTTACTTTGGATTTCCTGTTACCAAATGGTGGCGGACAAGTTTAGGCATCATGCCTTATTCAAAAGTCGGTTACGAAATGCAAAGCAACCAGGTAGCCGAAAACATTGGGAATATGTATACCACTTATAAAGGCAGCGGTGGCCTTAACAAAGCGTATTTCGGCAGTGCTTTTTCCCCGTTTAAAAATTTATCGGTGGGGGTTAATGTGTCTTACATTTTTGGAAGTATAATTAAAGAACGAACAATAACATTTCCTGATTCAGCAGCTTATTTCAATACAATGATGAAAAGCACTGCGAGGTTAGGTAAAATTAATTTCGATGCGGGTTTGCTATACCGAATAAATATGAAGGAAGGAAGATTTATGCAAGTCGGTCTTACCTATCATCCCACGCAGATTGTTGATGGTTATGCCGAAAAGTTTACTTATTCCTATTATTACAACTATGCCACCAATGTCGAAACGCTTAAAGATACAGTGAGTTACGAAGCCGGCGAAAATGGCGAAGTAACACTTCCTGCTTCTTTAGGTCTCGGTTTTATGATTGGGAACGCGAACAGATGGTTTGCAACCGCTGATGTAAACTGGCAGAAATGGAGCGAATTCAGGTACCTGGGTAATAATCCGGGAATGAAGGATAATTACCGCATATCGTTAGGCGGACAGTTCCGTCCGTCACCGGTTGATATCGGCAAATATTACGAGCGTATTTATTATCGGGCAGGATTCAGGTTCGAGCAGAGTTATCTCGAAATCAAAGAAACCCGTATTAACGATTTTGGCATAAGTTTTGGAGTAGGTTTACCGATGAAGAAGTCGAGGTCAACCATGAATATTGCTGTTGAGGTTGGCTCGCAAGGCACAACTGAAAACGGACTGATCAATGAAAACTATGTTCGTTTAACAATTGGAACTTCCCTTCAGGAACGCTGGTTCCTTAAACGTCGTTTTAATTAGAATTTTAATAAAGCAAACATTATTTAAAATGAAAAACATTTCAATTGTACTGGTATTTTTTGCTATGGTTCTGTTAGCAACCAGTCAGGTTGCTGCTCAGAAAACAGAAAGCAAATACGGCACGGACAGTGTTTCCTGTGTTACAAATCTTTCGTTGTACCGCGAGTTCTATAAGCAGAAAAACTATGCTGATGCTTTGCCTCACTGGCGTTGGGTATTTTTCAACTGCCCTGTGTCGAGTCAGAATATTTATATTGAAGGTGTAAAGATGATGGTTGCAAAAATCAACGAGTCAAAGGATCAGAAATCCCGCGATGCATACATCGATACACTTTTAATGGTTTATGAAGCCAGGATAAAATATTTCGGAACCTCAGTTACCAGCAGGGAAGGAATGGTATGGGGCCGCGCTGGAGTTGAACTCGAAAATTACCGTCCGAGCGATACGTTAAGGGTTTACGAATATCTGCGTAAGTCAGTAGAGCGCGAGGGCCTTAACAGCGAACCTATCATCGTGTCGCGTTATTTTATTAATGTCAGCAACCTGGTCAAAAACAACCGTTTCCCTGTTGATACCATTGCTGAGAATTATGACCGTTTATGCGATCTGGTTGATAAAAAACTTGAAATAGTAAAAGATAATCCCGAAGAAGTAAAAATGTGGAGCGACGTAATGATAACGCTTGAATCACTCTTCGAACCTTATGCTACATGCGACGAAATCGATAAAATATATTATAAGAAATTCAAACAATCACCAAACGATACAGTACTTCTGAAGAAAATTACCCGCCTTCTCGACAGAAAAGATTGTACCGACAGGGAACTTTTCTACCTGGCAACAGAAAATCTGCATAAGGCAAAACCTACCGGGCAATCTGCTTATCTGATGGGTAAACTCAGCCTCATAAAAGGCGATCTGCCTGGTGCCGAGAGTTATTTCATCGAAGCTGTACCTAACCTCGACGATCCGGCTAAAGCAAGAACATGCTTTTACCTGGCAAAAATCAATTACGATCAGAAACGATACAGCGAAGCCCGTTCCTATGCATTGAAATCGCTGGCAATAAATCCTAACGATGGCAAATGCTACATACTTATAGGTAATATGTATGCCGCCAGCGCTGCTTTATGCGGAAACGACGAAATCGGGACCCGCGCCGGATACTGGGCCGCAGTTGATAAATTTATTAAAGCAAAAAATGTCGATCCAACCGTAGCTGACGAAGCTAACACCAGCATCTCCCTTTATTCAGCCTACTTCCCCACACGCGAGCGTTTGTTTTTTAACGATGTGAAAGAAGGAAGCAGTTATACTGTTGGGTGTTGGATAGGCGAAACTACAACAGTGCGCGCTTCAAGGTAACCTTCATTTACACTTTTAATATGAGCAGAAGTTTATCTGCAATACTAACATACCGGATTTCATTGAGCATTGTTGCCATACTTTTGGCAACAATGCTTTTTTCATGCGAAAATGATATGATGGCTGTGGTAAAACTTTCGTCGAAAGACTCCATACCGGATGTTACAATCAATAATGTTCATGTTAAACAAAGTGAAAGGGGGAAAATGACTTTTGAGCTTATAGCCCCTAAAATGATTTCGTTTCAAACACGCGATGCTTACACTGAATTACCCGCAGGTCTAAGGATGATATTTTTCGATTCGATTATGCAGCCTAAGTCCGAGCTTACCGCCAACTACGGAATCAGCTGGGACGGACGAAGGGTTATGGAAGCACGCGGTAATGTTATAGTTAGAAATTTTGAGAAAAAGCAACAGCTTAATACCGAAAGCCTGATATACGACCTCAATACCAAAAAAGTAAGAACCGAGGAATTCGTGAAGATTACCACCCCCGACAGAATTATTACCGGGAGGGGTATGGAATCGGATGAGCTTTTCGGTAACTGGACAATCCGCAATGTTTCAGGTACTATTTATGTGCAGGAAGACAAATAGTGAGTAAAGAATTTTTACCTTTGAAATTCATGATCCCGATGCTATGAGCGGAACTTGGCAGGCAACACAATGAACAATTACATTATTATAGTTTTAACACTCGCATTTTCCGCATTTTTTTCGGGAATGGAAATTGCATTTGTCAGCTCCAACAAATTGCGAATCGAACTTGAAAAAGGCAAGGGATTGCTCTCTTCAAGGCTTATTTCAGGCTTTATCCATCATCCTTCGCGTTTCATCGGCGCAATGCTGGTAGGTAATAATATTGCCCTGGTAATATATGGTATTGCTGCTGCTGTCATACTTGAACCGGTATTTATCGGGTTGCTTCCGGAAAGCCTTCATTCGGATGGTATCATACTCATTCTTCAGACTCTTTTCTCAACAATTTTCATACTCATCACGGGCGAATTTCTGCCAAAAATATTATTCAGACTTAATCCCAACGGGCTGCTAAGCTTTTTTGCAGTTCCTGTTTACATCATTTATCTGGTACTTTATCCTTTTATGTATTTTTTCCTGGGGCTGTCCGAACTCCTGCTCAGGTATGTTTTCGGATTAAAAACAGGCAATGTAAAGTACCAGTTCTCCACCATTGATTTTGACGAATACATCCGCGATTTCTACAACCCGGCAGCAGCGCAGGTCGACGAATCGAGCGAGATACAGATGATTCAGAACGTACGCGAATTCCATTCCACCAAAGTACGCGAATGCATGGTGCCGCGAAACGAAATAATTGCTGCCGACGACAGCATTTCCATCAATGAAATTCATAGTCTGTTCATTGATTCGCAACATTCGAAAATCCCTGTTTACAAGCAAACCATTGATAATCTTACGGGTTACATTCATTTGTACGACCTTTTTGGCAAGCCTAAAGATATTAAAGCCGTTTTAAGGCCAGTAATTATCGTTCCTGAAACTATTTCGGCCAGCAATGCGCTAAATATGATGATTAGCCAGCGACGCAGTGTTGCCGTTGTAGTGGATGAATTCGGCGGAACTGCCGGAATGGTAACAGTTGAAGACCTTATCGAAGAGATATTTGGCGAAATCGAGGATGAATTCGACGTTGACGAACTGCTTGTTAAGCAAACTTCCGAAAACGAATTTATACTTTCAGGACGCCTCGAAATCGATTTTCTTAACCAGGAATATTCGCTCAATCTGCCCGAATCCGACGAATATGAAACCCTGGCAGGGCTTATTCTGAGTTATAATCAAAGCATTCCTCAAATCCGCGATGAAATAACTTTTGAGCCATTCACATTTACAATTCTCGAAGCATCAGGTAGCAGGATCGACAAAGTACAGTTGAAAATTTCCAGGTAAAATACAAGGGGTATTGAAACTCATACAGATGTACTTCCGTCAGCTCATACCTGATTGAAATTTATAGCCCCGGAATTTGAATAATCTGTTATCATCAGCCTTACCATAATCAGCTTCCTGTTGAATTTCAGGATACACTTTGCTCCGGCGACGAAGTACAATATCACCGTTACGACGATTCGAAATTAATCAGTATTATCTCTTGCTTTGCTTATTATTGCAGGGTTCCGACAGGTTTAAGTTAATAGATTCATTACTAAAGGATTCCTATTTACGGCTTAGTCGTTAAGTTTTGAAAAATAATTTTTCCAACTGAGGAATTATTGTAAATTTGCACCTCTTTTCACGTAAACTATTAAATTACATACAAATGGCAATTATTGGCGAAATACGAAAACGTTACTGGTTACTTGTAGCAATTATTGGTGTGGCACTTCTACTTTTTGTGCTCAGCGATTTTCAACGTAAACAATCAAAACAGACAAATACAATAGGTACTATTGCAGGCGAGAAAATCGCGATTACTGAATTCAACAAGAAAGTTGATGAAAATACAGAAATGCAGAAAACCAACAGTGGAAAGGAAAACCTAACTGCTGAAGAAAATTACCAGGTGCGCCAGCAAACATGGCAACAGGTAGTGAACGAAATAGTTATGAACAAGCAATTCGAAATACTTGGCGTTACTGTTTCGGTTGAAGAACTTGACGACCTTATCAGGGGAAAGAACCCGCATCAATATATCGTTCAGAGTTTTACTGATCCCCAAACAGGCCAGTTCGATCAGAAAGCAGTAAATAACTTCCTGCAGAACCTCGATAATCCTGAAATGGTAGCTCCTGAAATGAAACAACGCTACCTTTTAATGGAGAAAGCCATCAAGAGTGACAGGCAGACATTGAAATACAACAGTCTTATAACCAAAGGTTTTTATGTGCCAACTGCTATAGCAAAACGTAATTTTATCGAGTCGAATACAATGGCTCAGGTTCGTATTGCCGGTATGCCTTACCAGGTAGTTTCCGATAGCCTTGTTCCGGTTACCGATGCCGATTACGAAAAGTATTATAACGAAAACAAATACAAATTTAAACAGGACAGGGAAATCCGCGATCTTGAATATGTGCTCTTCGAGCCTGTTATGTCAGAAGACGATATTGCGCTTTTAAAACAAAATGCACAAAAGGCATATGAGGAGTTTATTGTAGCAACTGATATTGCAGGCTTTGTTAATTCAACCTCTGATAACCGTTACGATAGTAGCTGGCGTAAAAAAGGTAGTTTTTCGCCAAACCTCGATTCATTGTTTTTCAGTGCTCCCGTTGGCCAGGTTTTTGAGCCAATGCAGGATAACGGAATGTTCCGCATTTTTAAAATCGTCGACCGTCAGGCTAAACCTGATTCACTCAAAGCAAGTCATATCCTTATTTCATACGCAGGTACACCTGTTAAAACAGCTACCCGCACCCGCGAAGCTGCTGATAAACTGGCTGACAGTATTGTGAGTGTAGTGCAGAAAAATGCTGCAGCTTACGAAGCAATTGCAGGCTCAATCAGTGATGATGAAGTTGCAAAAGCTAAAAACGGAGATCTTGGCTGGTTTGCCAATGGTTCCATGGTTCCTGAATTCAACGAAGCTGTGCTTAACGGATCAATAGGTGAAGTTAAGAAAGTTGAAACTCAATTCGGCTATCATATCATTAAAATAGCAGGTAAAAAAGATCCTTCAGTAAAAGTTAAGATTGCAAGTGTTGATTTTCTGATGGAACCGGGTTCCAAAACCATCGAAGCATTTTATAACGAGGCAAGCACTTTTTCAGCAACAAACAATACTCTCGAGAAATTCGAAGCTGCTGTTAAGGAAAAAGGGATGAACCTTCGCAAAGCCGAAAAGCTTTCCGAAAATGATAATACCATTCCAGGTCTTAAACTGGCTCGCGAAGTAGTACGTTGGTCGTTCAACGAAGAAACTGAAAAAGGTGCTGTTTCCAATGTTTTCGATGTCGAAGGAATATATGTAGTAGCTGCATTAAAAAATAAAGTTGAAAAAGGCATTGTTCCCCTCGAAGTGTTGAAAGAATCTATTAAACCGTTGGTGATCCGCGAAAAGAAAGCCGAATTTATCATTAAGAAAGTAAACAATCAGTTTGCTAAACTAAAAGATGTAAATGCGCTTATCCAGGAGTTTCCTAATATCAGGATTGATACTGCAGATGTTTCATTTGCCAGTGCCAACATCCCTAACTACGGGCACGAAGCTAAACTTACAGGTAAGATTTTTACTGCAAAAAAAGGTGAGTTAGTGGGTCCGGTTCAAGGTGAGCAGGCAGTATACGTATTTATTCTCGATGCTGTGAAAGAAGCACCTGCAACTGCTGATTTTACAAATCAGAAAAAGCAGATGGAACTATACTTCCAGGGTCGTGCAGGTATGCTTTCAAACATCCTTCAGGAAAAAGCTGAAATAGAGGATAACCGTTTAATGTTCTATTAAGCCTGACCTCTGATAAATATAAAAATGCCGCTTCAGTATCTGAAGCGGCATTTTTTTTTACCGGACGGAATTAGGGCTTGCTGAAAAATAACTATATGCTTACCACACAATTATATGATTAGTTATTTATGGAATCAGATGCAATCTTTTTTGATACTTTTATTCATTTCCTTTGCACCTTATGTTTAATTAAAATTAGAAATCCTGAAGGGATTTAATTTTAATAACCGCCAGTGAAACTGGCAGATCACAAAAAACACAAAAGCCAGAACCCTGAAAGGGTTCAATATCAATATAATAAAACTATTCAACCCACTTCGGGGTTGATCTGCGGGTTGGTAATAACCTCCGGTTGCACCGGAGGTTATTAAAATTAAACTCCTTCGGAGTTTTTCAGCAGGCCCGAATTAGACACGATACCAAATTCTTTGCTGTCGGAAATTGGCTGGCAGCACCTTGGAGGAGAGAAAGTTGTTCCGTTTATAAGCCTGGGTAATCTTTGGGGGATTTTATATCGGGATCATCCCGGTTAATACCAGGATGAAATATAAGCCAGTCCAAATATATAAGGTATAAATTTCTACTTCTGCTCTTTTATTGTCTTCTGAATTATCTTATGGCGCAGGAGTAATTACCGGATCGCATGCTCTTAGTTAGTATACACCGGAATAAGAATATTCTTTTAGAGTATTCGTGGAAATCCCTTAATAAATCATACAGCATCCAGGGAATCAAATGCATTAGAAAAGCAGCCTGTTTTATACCAGTTGCAGCCTGTTCGAATCCTGTTTAATAAAGATGAACAGCAGTAACGTGAAAGCCCATAGCGATGATCCTCCGTAACTGAAGAATGGCAGAGGGATGCCTATTACTGGCATAAGGCCGATTGTCATTCCGATATTCACAAAGAAGTGGAAAAACAATATGGAAGCAACGCCATAACCATAAATACGGCTGAATTCCGAGCGTTGTCGCTCGGCTAACAGAATAATCCTTATACAAAGCAGAAGATAAAGCAACACTACAACAAAGGTGCCTACAAATCCCCATTCCTCGCCAACCGTGCAAAAAATAAAATCGGTGCTCTGCTCGGGGACAAAGTTGAATTTAGTCTGGGTACCGTTTAGGAACCCTTTGCCCCAGAATCCACCCGAACCAATAGCAATTTTCGACTGGTTCACGTTATAGCCGGCTCCTTTCAGGTCAATCTGTTTTCCCAGCAGCACGTTGATACGTGTTTTCTGATGGTCTTCGAGTACTTTTTCGAAAGCATAATCAACGCTCAACACAAACAGTGTTGCAACAACAAAGATAGCCGCTACCGACAGGATATTGCGTAAGGTACGGCGGATAAAAAAAATAAATCCTGCCAGTAAAACCCCGATAACTGTAATTACGATATACTGGTTAAATAGCAGCGCCATAATGGTTAGTATAACCACTGCCAGGCCAAGCAAAAGAATACTTCCGGGCATTCCCTGCCTGTAAAGTACCAGTACCAGGGATGCATAGACTATAGCCGATCCGGTGTCATTCTGCAGCAGAATTAAAAGCGCTGGAATAATCAGGATAAGGATAGGTATGAGCTGGGATTTTCGTTTCCGTTTATCAAAATCAAGCGCACTCAAAAAGTGAGCCAGCGCAAGATTGGTTGCAAACTTGGCAAACTCGGCTGGCTGAAGCCTGAATTCCCCTATCTGAAACCACGATTTTGATCCTGCAATTTCCGTCCCGAAAAATAATACAACCACCAGCAGAAGTATTGTTCCGATATAAATAGGGTAAGCAAAAGCATTAAAGAACTTGGCATCGGTAAGTATTACCAGGAAGCCGATAATCAGCGAAGTAACAATCCACAACATCTGCTTTCCATACGATTGCGAAAGATCGAAAATGCTGCCATGTTCCTCGTTGTATACAGCTGCATAAATGCTTACCCAGCCCATCAGCACCAGTGTGAGATATAAAAGCACCAATGTGCGGTCGATATGTCGGAATAATCCTTTTTGCTCTTTCAATTGTTCAATAAGTTAGTCTCAATCATTCTGGTTTCGAGATCTTTACGTTTTACTTTCCGTGTGAGGTATTTTTCAATCATAAGTGTTGCAATGGGAGCAGCAAACGTAGAACCGAACCCTGCATTTTCAACAATTACACAAATGGCAATTTTGGGACTTTCAACTGGTGCGAAAGCAATAAAATTTGAGTGAGGCTTGCCGTGCGGGTTGTCTGCAGTTCCTGTTTTTCCGGCCATCGTAATACTATCTAATTTCCATGCCCTTGCAGTTCCGTGCGATCCTTCGAAAACCTCTACCATTCCATCGCGTACCACTTGAATGTATTGATCGTCAATAGTTGTAACCTGCCTAAGCGAAGAGAACCTGGTTTTATTTTTATCATTGGAAATCGAACGAACTACATGAGGAGGGTAAAAGAAACCTCCGTTAGCAACAATGGATACATAATTAACAAGTTGGAGAGGTGTCGTAAGAACTTCTCCCTGTCCTATGGATAACGAGCGTATTGTCATAGCATTCCAACGGCCTTTGCCATATATTTTATCGAACACTTCGGAGGAAGGAAGGTTACCTTTTAGTTCGAAAGCCAGGTCAGTATCTAATGTTCGGCCAAATCCCATGCTCATCATGTGCCCACGCCAAACATCATAGCGCTCTTTAACCGTTTCATAATTCGGATCATTCATAATTGCACGAAATACCTGCCAGTGGAAAGGATTGCACGATTGCTGGATTGCAGTATAAACATCAAGTGGTGATACATGGCTGTGTGTACATCTTATGGGTGATGACCCCATTCCCTGGCATGTATAGCGAGTCTCTTTGGTTATCACTCCCATTTGCAGACCAACCATATCCGTTGCCATCTTAAAGGTAGACCCAGGAGGATATTGCCCCATAATGGCCCTGTTATACAATGGCTTAATAGGATCGGAATTCATCCGGGCATAATTTTTACCCCGGACCCTTCCAACCAGCAGATTAGGATCGTATCCGGGGGTTGAAAGGAAACAAAGTATTTCGCCTGTTGCCGGATCAATAGCAACTATACTTCCACGTTTGTTGGCCATCAGTTTTTCGCCGTATTCCTGAAGATCAGCGTCAATACCCGTGTAAAGATCGTTGCCCATCACCGAGGCTGTATCGTAGCGGCCATTCTCAAAACTTCCGACATCACGGTTAAATACATCAACCATGCGGATTTTTAATCCTTTAATTCCGCGGAGCTCTGTTTCATATGCCCTTTCGATACCGCTTATGCCTATATAGTCGCCTTGTTTGTAATAAGGTTTTTTTTCGACCTGCGACGGAGTTACCTCACCAATATAACCCAACAGATGTGCCCCGATTGACATGGGATATTTTCGCAAAGTACGGGGCTGTACAAAAAATCCACGATAACGGTAAAGTTTCTCTTCGATATAGCCATACGTTTCTTTCGATATTTGTTTTTCGAATGCCGATGCCAGCATAGGCGAATAATCGCGTGCTTTCTTCATCCGCTCAGCAAAACCCTCAGGGGTTATATCGAGTAAACGGCATAATTCGGCAGTATCAATATCTTTAACCTGCCGTGGAATTACCATCAAATCGTAAACAGCCTCATTATATACCAGCAATTTCCCGTTTCGGTCGTATATTAATCCGCGGGCAGGAAACTGGGTTACATAGCGCAAAACATTGTTATTGGCAGAAAGAGTGTAACTCCTGTCGATCACCTGTATGTAAAAAAGGCGTACCAGATAAATAAATCCAATAATCAGAAATGTACTGATAATTACTATTTTACGATCTGCATAAATGCGACTGGCCATTGAGGAAGATAAATTGAGCGCTAAACAGCTAAAGTTGGTGCTTTGGTATGCAAAAATACAGAATACGCCATTCAAATATAGGATTATCTAAATATTATTATCGTTATCAAATAGAATAATTTTAT
This sequence comes from uncultured Lentimicrobiaceae bacterium, assembly GCA_964583325.1. Taxonomy (GTDB): domain Bacteria; phylum Bacteroidota; class Bacteroidia; order Bacteroidales; family UBA4417; genus UBA4417. Next base: position 4,574 of record CAZOXJ010000052.1, on the reverse strand, counting down.
GAAGCTTTCAATGACTCTTAAGCCGTTCAGACCAAACAGAGGAATGAATTTTTAATCTAATTTTTGCATTTTTATGTTTTGTAACAAAATAATGTATATTTGGCACTTCAGAATAGGGTAAAATACCTCTTGTAGCATGTCGGGAATCAGGAAATTTATATTCAGAAATATTAAAAGGCGCGATGAATTCGAGTCTTTTATAACTATTTGAATCATAAAGTCTTAATTTCTTATCTAATACAATCATAACATGGAATTACCTTTTGCAGAACCTTACAGAATAAAAATGGTGGAGTCCATCCACCCCAGTACCCGCGAACAACGCGAACAATGGATAAAAAAAGCCGGTTACAACTTATTTAATCTCCGCAGCGACCAGGTTTTTATCGACCTGCTTACCGATTCGGGCACCGGTGCCATGAGCGATAAACAATGGAGTGAAATGATGCTCGGCGACGAAAGCTATGCCGGTGCTTCTTCCTATTATAAATTGAAATCAGCCATAAAGGAATTGCTGGGTTTCGAATATTTTCTGCCTACACATCAGGGCCGTGCCGCTGAAAATGTGCTCTTCAGCGCATTGGTAAAGGAAGGTAACGTAGTGCCGGGAAATTCTCACTTCGATACAACCAAAGGCCATATTGAATTCCGCAAGGCTTCAGCTATTGATTGCACCATCGATGAAGCATTTGACACAACCATTGACCATCCGTTCAAAGGCAATCTCGACCTTGGTAAGTTAGAAGATGTTCTGAAAAAATATCCCAGGGAACAGGTTCCGATGATTATTGTTACCATTACCTGCAACTCGTCAGGAGGACAGCCGGTTTCGATGGCTAACATGAAAGATGTAAAACAGCTGGCTCTGAAATACAATATCCCTGTTATTTTCGATTCCGCACGCTTTGCCGAGAACGCTTATTTTATCAAAACACGTGAGGAAGGTCAGCAGGATCGCAGTATACGCGAAATTGTAACCGAAATGTTCTCCTATTCCGATGGCATGACCATGAGCAGCAAGAAAGATGCTATCGTTAATATCGGTGGTTTTATTGCTTTGCGTGATCCTGAACTTCATCGCCAGGCTTCGGTATTTAATATTATGTTCGAAGGGTTTCTAACCTACGGCGGACTTGCCGGACGCGATCTGAATGCGATGGCCCAGGGGTTGTACGAAGCCACTGAATTCGAATACCTCAAATCACGGGTAGGGCAGGTAGCTCTGCTGGGAAGCAAACTTACCGGATTCGGAGTTCCTGTTCAGCAACCTTATGGCGGACATGCCATTTTTGTTGATGCAAGTAAAGTCCTTTCACATATGCCCAAAGAGCATTTCAGGGCACAAACACTTGCTGTTGAGCTGTATCTCGAAGCTGGAGTAAGAGGCGTTGAAATTGGCGCTATTATGGCCGACCGCGATCCAATTACCCGCGAAAACCGTTATCCGGCTCTCGAATTACTGCGCCTTGCCATTCCACGCCGCACGTATACCAACGATCATATGAATTATGTGGCCGTCGCAATGGGTAATGTATACGATCGCCGCCACGAAATTACAACCGGACTGGCTATTGAGCAGGAAGCACCCATCCTCAGGCATTTTACGGTTAAACTCCAGAAAATCTAAATTAAGATTTCCTCTTTTAACCAATGAGTGAAAAAGCCCTGTTTGCGTAATGCAATCAGGGCTTTTTCCTGCTTTGGCACATCCTTCGTTATTTAGTTCAAAGGAGTGAACCTATTTGCTGAAGTATATTTCATTTTATAGAAAGTAAACCAATCTCCCGGCAAAAGTTAAATCATATTTTTCGCCTATACTTTGTATCTTTGTGGCCAATTTTTTCAGTTCATGAACGAATCCAAAAAAGAAGGCCGCTACCAGCGTATTATCAGTCAACTCGAAGGCTTGCTAACCAAAACTACCGATCCGGTGGCAAGGATGGCAACTATTGCTGCCGTGTTAAGTCACAAGTTTGATTATTTCTTCTGGTGTGGTTTCTATTTTGTGCATAGCGATAAGCTGATTGTAGGACCCTACCAGGGACCGGTTGCCTGCCAGGTTTTACAGGACGCTGGTGTTTGCCTGGCAGCAGTGAATCAAAATCAAAGTATCGTTGTACCGGATGTACATAAATTTCCGGGACATATTGCCTGCGATTCGCGTTCCAATTCCGAAATAGTTGTACCTGTGCGTAATCCTGAAGGTCAGATCATGGCAGTACTGGATATTGACAGTGCCGCATTTGGTTCTTTCGATCAGGTTGACAGGGCACAGCTCGAAGTAATAGCAGCAATGGTGTATAGTTCCTAATAATATTCCCTGCAGGTAATGAACAACTTCGAAATAGTAATTCTGGCATTTGCATTGGTTTTTAATTCGTGGTTGACTTACCTCAATGCCGGAATGGCTTTATCGGGTGAACCTCTGATCCGGAAAGTAAGTTATTCCGGTATTATGTTTTTCGTTCAGTACATTATGGCCGGGGCGGGGATATGGATTGGCTACAAGACCGGTAGCCTCGACGTAAGGGTAAATATGGCGATAAGCCTCAGTTTGATGCTGATTTTTGGATTAAAAGTTCTGCTGACAGGGATCAAATCGTCATCAGAGGAAAAGGCATTCGACTATACCGACTCAAAAGTTACTTTCCTTGCAGCAATGGCTGAAGGAATTACAGCTTTAGCTATTGGGATCGCTATCGGCCTTCTTTCAATCCGTCCATACCAGCAGTGGCTGATTGCCGGAGTAATTTTACTTGCGGGGATTGTTGCAGGTCTGATTACTGCTTCACGAATGGGGAATGCATCACTTAAACTCAGGTTTGGCCCAATTGGCGGACTTTTGCTGCTGGCAGCATCCATACATATGGCAACCAAATTAATTGGGTTTTAATAATTTAATGAATAGTAATATATAAATCTTCTCTTGTCAATAATCACATAATTAATACGTTAAATGAATCGTACACTACTTGTCCTCCTGGTATTATCCTTTTTTGCTACGTCCAAAGCTCAGCCGCCACAGGGATATTATAATAATGCCGCAGGAAAAACCGGAACAGCCTTGCAACAGGCTCTTCACGATATAATTGATAACCATACTTCCGTTTCGTATACTTCCTTATGGACTCATTTTAAAACAACCGATAAGAAGCCAAACGGGAAAGTCTGGGATATGTATTCGGATATTCCCGGAGGAACGCCTCCTTATGAATTTACTTTTGTGAATGATCAGTGCGGGAGTTACAGCGGCGAAAGCGACTGTTATAACCGTGAACATTCCTGGCCCAAAAGCTGGTTTAACGATAACAGCCCTATGAATACCGATATGTTTCACCTCGTTCCGACGGATGGATATGTAAACGGGAAACGTTCCAATTATCCGTTTGGGGATGTGGGTACAGCATCGTGGACCTCATTGAATGGCTCCAAACTAGGCAGTTGCATTACCCCCGGATATACCGGCGTTGTTTTCGAACCGCGCGATGAATATAAAGGTGACTTTGCCCGCAACTATTTTTATATGGCTACCCGATATTACAACGAGGACAGCGGTTGGCCGGGAAGCGGGATGGTAACCGGCTCACAGTTTAAGCCATGGGCAAAAGCAATGCTGCTTATCTGGGCACAGGAAGACCCGGTTTCGCAAAAGGAAATCGATAGGAACAATGCCATTTACAACATTCAGAATAACCGCAATCCCTTTATCGACCATCCCGAATATGCTAACAGTGTATGGGGAACCAATACTGGTATTTTTGATGAGCAGGCACAAATTGCACTTCAGGTTTATCCAAATCCGGCTTCGACGGTGTGTACAATTACTCTTCCTCCTGAATTCAATCAACAAAACTATACTTTTACTGTTTATTCCTCAGCCGGTTTGCCAGTTAATACCAGACTGACAGTTGCTGGAGATAAAGCCAGTATGAATGTAGAAGATTTACCTTCAGGGTTTTACCTCATCAGGCTTGCGCTGAATGATTACAAAACGCTTTACCAGGCAAGGATAATCAAAAAGTAAGGATTCGGCAGTTGGCAGATGGGATTTCCAAACTTTTAAATCCATTTCGAACCAGATTTGTTTTACCAGGCCCAGTAGAATAAAATTACAAATTTTAAAACCATTTTCGTGCAAATCATCCGACTTACCAAAGAATTTAAATTTGAAATGGCCCATGCCCTCAAAGGGTACGACGGACTCTGCCGTAATATTCACGGGCATTCGTATGAACTGTTGGTAACCGTGACGGGGATTCCGGTTATGGATACTTCGTCGACTAAACTCGGAATGGTTATGGATTTTGGTGATTTGAAGAAGATTGTACGCAATTGTATTGTTGATGAATTTGATCATGCACTGGTGCTGAATCGCGAATCGGCCGCTGATTTTACAACTGATGCAGAAATGTTCGGACGTACGATTCTTGTCGATTATCAGCCAACCAGCGAAAATATGCTTATCGATTTTGTTGCAAGGTTAAAGCCACAGCTGCCTGCAAATGTTAAACTGCACCACCTTTTGCTACGCGAAACGGTAACTTCATACGCGGAATGGTTTGCAGAGGATAATG
>CAZOXJ010000051.1:0-21436 GCA_964583325.1 uncultured Lentimicrobiaceae bacterium | reverse complement strand
GTATCGGTAAAGCCTTATTCATTAACATTTTAAGTGTTAAAATTGTTCTTGCCCTCACATGTTTTGTAAAGCCATTATCAGTTCTGCTTTCCCGGCCAGGTGTTTTCTAAAACTGAAATTCAGATTATTCATATTCACAGACTGAGTATAATAATCTGAGCGAATTTTAAATTTCTTCATGCTGACGTATCATCAGCATTTGTACCTTTATTGCGAAATAGAATCACCCAATTTTTAACATCCGAAACTATGAAACTTTTAGGCCTTGCTCCCATGTTGTGGACAAAACACCTCAACCTTACCGTTGGGTTTTATACTAATGTTTTGAAATTCAAATGCGACGAACTGCTCGAAGATATTGGCTGGGCTTCGCTTAGCCGCGATAATATTCAAATTATGATTGCTGTGCCCCGTTCGCACCCCGAATTTAAGGAAGCGCAGTTTACCGGATCCGTTTATATTCATACCGATGATGTGGATAAATTATGGAAAGAGCTGAAAGACAGTGTGGAGGTTGCCTATCCGATTGATAATTTCGAGTATGGGATGCGGGAATTTGCCATTTACGACAATAACAAATATATGCTTCAGTTCGGGCAGGAAATTGATTTAAACAACCTGAAATGAAAAAGGCCTGGTTCGTCCGCTCACGCAGATTTTACAAGCCTATTTCATTGTATGGATGGGTGCTTACCTTTGCAGCTGTGGTTTACATCGGATTTTCGGTAATCAGGATTTTAAACCAATCTCTTAAACTTAACGAAACCCTCTCAGATATTTTATTGCAGGTTATTATAACTGCAGTGGTGTATGCCACAATTGCGTATTTCACCCAAAAACGTGAAACGATGTAACGTTAATCTGTGCTTATTTTCAGTAAATCAACAGATTATAAAAATGCAATTTTCTTCAGGTTAAGAACATCCGCACCCACATCCGCAGCCTTCGGGTTTGTCACCTGTTACCGTGATGCTGAAAATACCGGTACTTCCGTTTTTGAATTTCGTAAGTTCATCCGCTGACATGTAGGTAAGAAGCAGTTCGTCAGGGAGTTCAATTTTCTTTTCCTTTTTTATTTCCAGGTTTTTAAAACCCGCTTCAGAAATAATTTTCATGTACCCGCTGCGTTCCAATGCTCCCGACACACAACCGGCATACATGGTGGCGTCCTCTTTGAGGCCCTGTGGTAATTCGCCTTCAAGCACCACATCCGAAATACAGAAATGACCACCTTGTTTCAATACCCTGAATATTTCGGCGAAAGCTTTTGGTTTGTCAGGAACCAGGTTGAGCACACAATTACTCACTACCACGTCAACAACACCAAACTTCACAGGAATATCTTCAATATCGCCAAGAATAAAATCAACGTTCGTATAACCCAGTTTGCGTGCATTTTCGCGGGCTTTATCCACCATGGCTTCTGTAAAGTCAATACCTGCCACGTAGCCAGTTTCACCAACGAGGGCACGGGCAACAAAGCAATCGTTTCCGGCTCCTGAGCCCAGGTCGAGCACACTGTTTCCGGGTTGTATTCCGGCATATTCGGTTGGCAGTCCGCAGCCCAGCCCGAGATCAGCATCCGGATTGTAGCCTTCTAATTTATCGTAGTTTTCACTGAAAACGGTATAATCGACAACCGAACAGCAGGAAGTTGCACCACAACACGACGATTCATTTTCTTGTTTGGTTTGTTTCGCAATTGCACTATACTTTTCTTTTACAATGTCTTTAATTGTATCCATAAGAATTTATTTTAAGGTTTCTATAATTGTTTCTGTCAGGCGAACGGCATCACTAACATATTTGCGGCAATTGATATGAAATAGATTCTGTTCGTTAATGGTATTTAAATCCCCGGGGTCGTTCATGTCAAGGTTATTAAGCAACATACGGCAATTCGTTGATCCATGCAGACGGGTGAATTCGTTGAAAAGGGTTACTGTTTTTTCATAGGTTTCTGCTTTTTTCTCGTCGCTGTCATTTTTGCCTTTGCCGAATTTTAGCCCGATAGCCATGGCTGCTCCGGTAACGGCTCCGCATGTAAACTGTTGCCGACCTATCCCTCCGCCGAAAGCACTTGCTATGCGCAGTGACTCGTCTTCCGGCAAACCCAGTTCCTCTGTAAAAGCAATTAAAACAGACTGAGAGCAATTGTAATTGTTATCGAAATAATGCAGCGCTTTTTCCTTTTTATCCATACTTTTTGTTCTAAATGATTAAATTTTGTTCGTCCTAACAATTACAGGTTTTTGACTTTTCCAGTGTAGCTATCATTTCCTTCAATGTTTTAATCACTTTTTCCACGCCGTAAGGATCTATACAATAGTTGACTTTTACACCATCAACCGTTCCCTGGATGAGTTTACATGTTTTTAACTCATGGAGATGCTGACCTACCGTGGTGCGGCTGAGGGGCAATTCTTCTGTGATATCGCCGTTGATACAGGTTCCGGTTTCGGACAAGTAATCGAGTATTGCTAGTCGTGCCGGATGCGATAATGCTTTGAAATATACTGCCGACTGCTGCAATGTTTCATCAAACAATTCTGTCTTTGCCATTATTGGATTTATTTTATGCCGCAAATATACGACATAAAATTATTACGACGTGTAAATACGACATATTTTTTTTTAAACAATGATATTTTTTTAGGTTTCATATTAGTTATGTGAAGAAGTCAAATTAACTTCCCCATTTGTAGCAAAGTCAGAAAATTCTTTCAACATTTAACCTGATGACCACCGAGGATTGTGCGCATAGAGTTTAAGCAGTGCCTGATCCTCTCTGATAGTCCGTAGGACTTAAAAATAAATAAAAGAAAATCAGGAAGAAAATGATTGCCCGTAGGGCATTAACGGGAAAAAATGTAAAAAATGATGCTCAGCCCATGTTTCTGTTTTGTGTAAGTCATTTCGGAAGTTTTACTAAGCTTTCATCCTCCTGATAAAAATGATGGTTAAATTGGTTAAGAACAAATATATAAATTGATTGGTTTTGTGTTTTGCTAAATCGTTAAAGCATTAGAAAATGCTTAATCTTGGTTTAAGAAAAAATAAAAAACCGGCGAAAGACTGAACTTCCGCCGGTTTTTTATAATTCATAAGATGAATTTATGTCATCCTTGAATGTAATTACAAACTTTTAATCTCCGCAACCAGTTTCTGCAATGTTGCTTTAGCATCGCCAAACAACATGCGGTTTTTCTGGTGGTAGAACAAGTTGTTGGGAATAGCTGCATAACCTGCAGCCATGCTTCGTTTCATAACAATAACATTTTTGGCGTCCAGGGCTTTGATAATCGGCATGCCGTAAATCGGGCTCGATGGATCGTCCTCGGCAGCAGGATTTACAACGTCATTTGCACCAATAACAATTACAACATCGGTATTTGACATTTCGTTGTTGGCATCTTCCATTTCAACGAGTTTTTCGTAAGGAACGTCGGCTTCAGCCAGCAATACATTCATGTGACCCGGCATACGACCGGCTACAGGGTGAATGGCATATTTTACTTCAACGCCTTTGCTGGCAAGCAGGTTATCGAGTTCGTGGCAAAGGTGCTGAGCCTGTGCAACGGCAAGTCCGTAACCGGGAACAATAAATACTTTTTGTGAGTAGCTTAGCAAAACGGCAGCATCGCTGAGTGAAATTTCTTTTACAGTTTTGTCGCTGTCTTCGGTTCCGGCAGCACCGGCAACACCAAATGCACCTATAATTACATTCAGCAGCGAACGGTTCATTGCATTACACATCAGAATAGTGAGAATGGTTCCTGATGATCCGACAAGGATACCACCGGTAAGCATTGCCTGGTTTCCGTAAAGGAATCCACCCATAGCAGCCGCAACACCAGTAAAGGAGTTTAATAGCGAAATTACAACCGGCATATCAGCTCCGCCGATGGGCATTACGAAAGTTACACCATATATAAGTGCTGCTACAGCAAAGAGGTAAATCGGCAGGTTATTGCCTTCAACAGGTTGCATGAAAAGTATTAAAACCAATGCTACAAACAAACCTACCAGGAAAGTAAGGTTGATAATACGAAGCACGGGATGCTTGAAATCGCCTATTCGTCCGTCGAGTTTTCCAAATGCTATCATACTTCCGGCAAACGAAACGCCTCCGATCATAAGCCCTAACAGAATTGCAATTCCTTCGCCGGTTAGCATATGTGCAGCTCCGCTTTCGGCAAGGTGCTTTTGCATATTCGGGAATTCCATAAGCGAAATAAGCGCGGCGCAGGCACCGCCCATTCCGTTAAAAATGGAAACCATTTGCGGCATGGCAGTCATTTTAACTTTTATTGAAGCATACCAGCCGATAAATGAACCAATGGCAAGAGCAATAACAATCCATATTACATTACCAATGCCTTTCGAAATAACAGTACCGTCGGGTTGCTCAATATTTGTTTTGTGAAAGAGAATAGTGAACAGGATGGCTGCTCCCATACCTGCTGCGGCCCATAGGTTTCCGGCACGTGCGGTTGCCGGGTGACTGAGTTTTTTTAGCCCTAAAATAAAAAGTATTGAGGCTAAAATATACGAAATCTCAAGTATGGAGATTTCACTGGAAAATTCAACGAGTTTAGTAATTGTTTCCATGATTTATCTCCTTATTTTTTCTTTTTCTTAAACATTTCGAGCATACGGTCGGTAACAACAAATCCGCCTACAACATTCAGTGTACCAAGTATTACGGCAACAAAACCGAATATCAGCGCAAGAGTACTTTCGGCATGGCCCATTACAATAATGGCACCGATAATTACTACACCGTGAATAGCATTACTTCCCGACATCAGCGGAGTGTGAAGTACCGCAGGAACGTGCGATATAACTTCTATTCCTAGGAATACAGAAAGGACAATGATAAAAATCATGTCTTTGTATTCGAGGAAAAATCTTAGGACATCTTCCATAGTTTCTTTTAATTATGAATTGATTACTGATTTAACTCTTTCGTGAACGATCTCTTTGCCATGTGTAACTGCTGTGCCTTTTACAATATCATCGTCCCAGTTCAGGTTCATCGCACCTTCTTTTGTGATGATAAGTTTCAGGAAGTTGATCATATTTTTGCCATACATGCGACTGGCATCAGTAGGCATATCAGTTGGAAGCTGTGAGTTCCCGATTATTTTTACACCATTATGAACCACAGTCTGGTTATCCTTTGAGAGTTCACAATTACCTCCTGTTGATGCTGCAAGGTCGATAATTACCGAGCCCGGTTTCATTGCTTCTACAGTTTCTTTTTTAAGTAGGAGAGGAGCTCGTTTGCCCGGAATCTGAGCGGTACAGATTATAACATCCGATTTTACAGCCTGATCGTGAATAGCCTGAGCCTGACGGGCTTTAAATTCATCGGTTTGTTCAACGGCATACCCTCCGGCAGCTTTATCGTCGATTGCGCCTTCCACTTCAACAAATTTTCCGCCAAGGCCTACAACTTCTTCTTTAACGGCAGCCCGCACATCGAAAACATACACTACTGCTCCAAGTTTCCTGGATGTGGCAATGGCCTGTAAACCTGCAACGCCTGCTCCTAAAATAAGCATATTGGCAGGCTTTATGGTTCCGGCGGCAGTCATAAACATCGGGAAGAATTTCGGTAAGGTATTGGCGGCAGTGAGCACTGCTTTGTAACCGGCAACCGTTGCCATCGACGAAAGGATATCCATTGCCTGGGCGCGGGTGGTACGCGGAACCACATCCATACTGAAACCTGTAATGTTTTTCGCAGCAAGCTGTTTTACAAGGTCGAAGTTGAAATAAGGATTCAGCACCGCCATAATCACTTGTCCATCTTTCATAATGGCAAGTTCATCGGCAGTAGGAGGCTGGATCTTGATCAGCAGGTCGGCCCCTGCAATTACTTTTTCTTTGGTATCAATGGTTGCGCCGGCTTCGATATACTCTTTATCAGAAGCAAAAGCAGTAAGCCCTGCCCCGGTTTCGACGAGCATGGCAACATTCATTTTTACCAGCGTAGCGACACTCTCAGGAAGCATCGCCACCCGGTTCTCGCCTGCAATTTCTTTAAGTATTCCTATTGTCATAACAGTAGGTTTTTTTAGGGATTTGTTTTGAGCAAATGTAAAGGAATTTTATCCATTTTCCTGATGCTTTTTATGTACTTTTTTTTAAATTTCAGTAAAATACGGAAAGTGAATCTGATTATTATCCGTTGACTGGAATGGTATTGCTGATTATTGTCCGGATCAGACTATAATATGGTTCCTGTATAAAACTTTCACGCTTGTTTTTATATATTTAATTACTATGGATACAATATTGAAAAATATTTCTGATTTTTGTATTACTTATACCCTGTAAGAGCTATTAAATCTCATACAGCAACTAAAATTCTTCCTTGTAACAATCGAAAATATTCTCATTCAATCCCTATAAACAACTACTGTCAATTTGTACTTCATGAAAAAACTCTTTCTTTTTCTTTTGCTTTCGGCAATCGTATTTGTTCCTTTTTCAAAGGCGGCATATGTCAAAAATCAACCGTACCAGGTTACACAACCTGATGGTCGCATTATCAGTTGTTTCGTTTCCGGCGACGAATTCTTCAACTGGCTTCACGATGCCGAAGGATATACCATTGTTCAGTCATCGGACGGTTTCTATTATTATGGCATAAGGAATGGTGAACTGGTTGTTCCTTCGCAGTATAAAGTGTATGATGTTGATCCGCGTGCGGCAGGTTTAACGAAATGGGCTAAAGTTTCGAAACAGGAATACCTGCGCCGTAAAAGTGCTTACGTTGTGCAAAACGACAACAACTCTTCCGTTTCGGCGCCACACCTGGGTACGATGAATAATATTTCTATCTATATCAAGTTTTTGGGAGATACTGAATTCACAACTACCCGGCAAGTATTCGACGACAAGTTTAACCTTCCAACCGGAGTTTCGCTGAAATCATACTACAACGAGGTTTCTTATACACAATTTACCATTGGCACAACCGGATACCCTGCCTGTGCTATGACAACCAATTATTCCTATACCGACACGCACCCCCGCAATTATTTTGAACCGTATAACGCTACTTCCAATCCAAATGGCTACAATGGCGACGACGAGAGGACTTTTCGCGAACACACTTTGTTGCATGACGCGGTAGAATGGGTAAATGCTAATTCACCGGTTCCTGCCGGTCTTAATATTGACGGCGATCTCGACGGGCGTGTGGATAATGTATGTTTTATCGTTCGCGGAGGCAATGGCGCATGGGCCAGTTTGCTGTGGGCACATCGCTGGGCTTTATACAGCATACCAACCTATATAAACGGAAAGCAAGTGTGGGATTATACGTTTCAGCCCGAATCGCAGGTTGATGTTCAAACCTTATGCCACGAAATGTTTCATGCTCTCGGCGCACCCGATTTATATCATTATGATGATGGCGGGTTGAATATTTCGCCTGTTTCGGAGTGGGACCTTATGGAATCGGGTGGTGGCCATATGGGCGCTTATATGAAATGGAAATATTCTGACAATTCATGGATCACTTCGATTCCCGAAATCACATCTTCAGGCACTTATACTTTACAACCGCTTACCTCAGCTACCAATAACTGTTACAAAATTGCGTCGCTAAACTCGGCAACCGAATTTTTTATTGTTGAATACCGTAAAGCAACTGGAACTTTTGAAGGTACTCTACCTGGTTCGGGTCTCATTGTCTATCGCATCGATCCTTCGCTCGACGGAAACGCCGATGGTCCGCCTGATGAAGTGTATGCTTACCGCCCCAACGGAACTCCTTCGGTCAACGGAAGTCCGTGGTCGGCCTATTATTCACTCGAATCAGGGCGCACAGCAATTAATGATGCTACAAATCCGTCGAGTTTTCTGCAAAACGGAGGCCCGGGAGGATTAAATATCTCCAATGTTACTTCAGCCGGGAGTTCAATTTCATTTACGGTCGGGCTTACAACCGTTGCCAGTCCGTCATCGTTTACCGCAACGCCGGTAAGCACAAGTCAGATCGACCTTGCCTGGCAGAAAAACGGTTCGAATAACAATGTTGTGCTCGCTTACAGTACATCACCAACCTTTGGTTCACCTCAAACAGGTACTTCTTACACTGCTGGAAATGCAATTTCTGGCGGCGGTACAGTTTTATATTCAGGTAATGGATCTGCTTTTCAACATTTGGCGCTTTCAATTTCAACCACATATTACTACAAACTTTGGTCAGTTGACGGTTCGCTGACTTATTCGAATGGTGTTATTGCAAATGCCACTACACTTTGCGGAATTACAACTCTTCCTTATACACAGATTTTTACAGGCAGCAATTTACCTGCATGCTGGAGTCAGCAAGCGTCGGGAACAGGAGCTACCAACAGTTGGAGCGTTTCAGCAACAAGCAATGCAGGTGGTTCAGCTTCCGAAATGAAATCGGACTGGCAACAGATAAATCCGGGAACAACCAGGTTGATTACCCCTTCCTTTAACACTTCAGGATTAACACAGCTAAACCTGAGTTTCAGGCATATGCTTGACGATTATGCACCAGGTGCCACACTCAGGGTGCAATCCAGTTCTAACGGAACCACCTGGACCAATGAAGCCTGGTCGCTGGCAACAGTATCCAACAATAATGTTGGTCCGGCATTGGTAAATACTACAATCACTTCTAACCTTAATTCGCCGGTTACATATATTGCCTTCACCATTGAAGGTGATCTATATCAATACGATAACTGGTTTATCGATGATGTTACCATTCAGGATGGCGGAAGCCAGTCGTATTCCATCTCCACATCATCGAATCCGGCTCCTGGTGGAACAACCAGCGGAGGAGGTAGTTATGTTACCGGTCAAACAGTTACAGTAATTGCTACACCATCGGGAAGTTATAATTTCCTTAACTGGACCGAAGGTGCTAACATTGTTTCCACTGATGCAACTTATTCATTTACGGCTTCAGCCAATCGTGTTTTGGTTGCTAACTTCAGTATGAACCAGATAACGGTTTCAACTTCTTCGAATCCGCCAACAGGAGGATCTACAACAGGAAGCGGGACATATGCCATTGGTAACCAGGTTACTGTAACAGCAAGTCCTGCAACCGGATACGACTTTGTTAACTGGATGCAGGATGGAAATATCGTGTCAACTTCGGCCTCTTATATGTTTACAGCCGCAGGAAGTGTGAACCTGGTAGCTAATTTTGTGGTTCAGCAGTTTACGATTTCTACTACGTCCAATCCATTAGCTGGCGGAAGCACTTCAGGAGGTGGCGTATTTTCTTACAATGCGTCAGTTACGGTTACTGCGGTAGCTTCCTCAGGTTGGGATTTTACAGGCTGGTTCGAAAACGGAAGTATGGTTTCGGGAAGCAACAGCTATTCGTTTAATGCACTCCAAAACAGAAACCTTGAAGCGCAGTTCCTGCAGCAAATTCAAATTTATTCAGTAACAGTTTCGGCTAACCCTGTTCAGGCAGGTGTTGTGTCGGGCGGTGGATCTGCAACAGCAGGATCGCAGGTAACAGTTCAGGCCACAGCCAATCCGGCATGGAAATTTATTAACTGGACTGAAAATGGAAGCATGGTATCGACTGATCCGATATATACATTCACTATTTCGGGAAATCGGGTTCTGGTAGCAAACTTTGTTGAGATACTTACTGTTACAACTTTAGTAAATCCTGCTAATGCTGGCTATGTAACCGGTGACGGCGAGTTCGTGTTTGGCACAACGGTTACTTTACAGGCAATAGCCAACCCCGGATTCAAATTCTACAGCTGGACCGAAAATGGAAATGTTGTTTCGAACAATGCAGTTTATACATTTTCTGCTACTGTAAACCGGACTTTGGTTGCTAATTTCCTTTCAACTGTTGGTATTCCGGAAAGCGAAAAGAATGCATTCAACCTGTATCCTAATCCCACCGATGCCATAGTTTACCTGGAAACGCCGGGTTCGTCAATACAAAAGGTTTTGGTTACCGATCCTTCGGGCCGTATGGTTTTCCAGATATTCCCTTCGGAAAGTGAATCGCGTGTTTCGCTTGATCTTTCTGGCTTACGAAACGGTGTTTACGCCATACAAATCACCGCCCGTGATGGAAGAGTGATGACACGGAAAGTGGTACTTAAGAAATAAAAATCGATTTTTTTTGAATCAAATGTCAGCGGATAATCATCTTACCGCTGACATTTTTTTTGCCCTGACGCGAAATAACGAAGAGATACGGTCCTGCAGAAAGTGTTTGTGCATTAATAAAATAGCTCCCGCCGTTTCCGGAATCATGTTGAACCTTTTGACCGGCAATATTAAAAATAGCAATTGTAAATGGTTCGCTTACCGATGTTCCGAAGTAAACCGTTGTGTTTTCGTAAACCGGGTTCGGGATTAAAACATATCCTTTTTCGGTATAATCGTAATAAGGAACACTGATAGTTTTACTGTATCCTTGTCCGCCAAGTTCGAGGCGATATAAATTTACCGTATTGCTCACAGGTGAATCATCGATGAAATTATAAGGGACCGGGGCCGACGAACTGCCGCAAACACCTGGTATATCGCCAATTTTTATCCAGTTAATATTATCTGTTGACCGTTCAATAAAAGTTCCGTTACAGGTTTCACCTGAGCTGATTGTCCACCTCAGCTGAACCTGTTCAGGCTGCGCAACGCCGGTAAATCCATCGAGGATCAGTGCTTCCTGTGCATACGAAACTATGCCCGACATTACGAAAGTCAGTAAGGCAAATGATAGTGTTATCTTTCGGTTCATACATTTAAAACAATATATAAAGGGGTTTGGTTCAGTTGTATTGGCGTTTGATTTGCCAGGCTGTTTTTTTGTTTTGTAAAGCAAAAAGCAGGCTGACCTTTTAAGATCAGCCCGCTTAGTTGGAGGTAATTTTGAAGTTTAATGAATTAATTAACTACCTGAATTTTGGATGAAATTTTCGATTTCCCATCATTCAAAGTCAGGATATAAAGGCCTGAAGGTAAGCTGGATACATCTACTGTGAAATTCTGTCCCTGAACAGCCATGGCTCCTGTATTGCCATTTCGTACCAGTTTCCCTGCTGAATTATACATCTGGAAATTTACCGCCGATGCTAATTCTGAATTGAATTCAATAGTAAGTTTATCGGAAACCGGATTGGGGTAAGTGGTGATTTTTGCAGAGTTTAAAGCATTTTCATCTGTGCTGGTGAGCAGCAGAGGAATAAAATTTTCACCTGTCGGAAGTACTGCGAAAAGTCCGAAACCTGCGCCGTTATTGTTGTTTGCCGGATCGAGGAAACCCGATGCCACAACTACCAGCGACTGGCCTTGTAAACCTAAGGAAGAAAGAGAAGCCAGGTACGATGCTACTGTTACAGTTCCGGTTTCGTCCCTTACTTCGAGCACATAATCAGCAGTAGGTAATTCGAGGTATCCTGCAAAAGAACCATATGCCAGGTTGTCAACAATTAATCCTGCACCAACACCTGTTTCATACACATCAACCACAGGCGCATCTGTTGAGCCATGGAAAACAAGTACATCAGTATTTGCTGATTCCATTGCGAATTCACGCCCCATATCATATACGTAAATATTAAAAGGCGTTGCAGGATTATACCCTGTAGGGATTACAATTCCATTAGCTACAAGCACGTATTTACTTCCGCCAGCAAGGTTGTATGTAAACCTGGCTAAAGCGTTGGTAGTATCAGTCGAGTTTGCCGGTTGAATAACCACATCAAAATCCACGCCTGCCGGAGCATCAATAAACGGTGAAGCTGTGCGGAATGCAAAATTGTCGATCAATATTGTATTGTTTAGATACACATCAACTTCTGCAGCAGCTGCATCAGCCGAATTGTGTATAACCTGAACACGTGCAGTCGATATTGGAACGGATGAAAGAACTTCTAATGGTCCTCCTGAAGGAAGTGCGACAAAGAGTCCAAATGCTTCGCCATTATTATTGTTCGAAGGATCGAGGAATCCGGATGCAACTACAACTGCTGCTGCGCCATTTAAACCCAGTGTTGCAAGTGGTGCGGCAAACTGGGCTACTGTTGTTGTGCCTGTTTGATCACGCACCTGCAGACTGAAATCTAGGGTCGGGAGTTCCAGATAACCCTGAAAATCGGAATATGCGATGTTATTTACAATAGTTCCTGCACCTACTCCAACTTCTACCACATCCACCACTGGAGCATCGGTTGAACCGTGAAAAACCAGCAGATCGGTATTTGCGGGATTAGTAGCGAATTCACGTCCCATATCATACACATAAATATTGAAAGGAGTTGCAGGATTATAACCGGCAGGGACAACAATTCCGTTAGCTACAAGCACATATTTGCTTCCACCGGTAAGATTATAGGTAAACCTGGCTAAAGCGTTGGCAGTGTCAACAGAGTTTGCAGGTTGAATAACCACATCAAAATCAACACCTGCAGGAGCGTCAATAAATTGTGATGCTGTACGGAATGCGAAATTGTCAAGCAGTAAGGTGTTGTTGAGATATACATCTACTTCTGCAGCAGCAGCGTCAGCCGAGTTGTGAATTACCTGCAGACGTGAAGTTGAAATAGGAACAGAAGGCAGGGGTTCCAGTGCACCCCCGTCAGGAAGTGCAACAAATAATCCAAAGGCTGCACCGTTATTATTATTTGCCGGATCGAGGAATCCCGATGCAACTACTACAGCAGCAACTCCGTTAAGTCCAAGGGTTGCCAGCGGTGCGGCAAACTGAGCAACGGTTGTTGTGCCGGTTTGATCACGCACCTGAAGGCTGAAATCGAGGGTAGGAAGTTCCAGATAGCCCTGGTATTCTGAGTAGGAAATATCATCTACAATTGTTCCTGCTCCAACTCCAACCTCAACAACATCAACTATTGGTGCGTCAGTAGAACCATGGAAAATGAGTAAATCTGTATTTGCCGGATTGGTTGCAGCTTCGCGCCCCATTGCATAAACATAGATGTTAAATGGAGTTGCTGGGTTGTAACCGGTTGGAATTACAATACCATTGGCGACCAATATATAGGTCTCGCCGTTAGTAAGGTTGTAGGTAAAGCGTGCAAGAGCGTTTGTAGTATCAGTCGAGTTTGCTGGCTGAATAACAACGTCAAAGTCAACGCCTGCCGGGGCATCAGTAAATTGTGATGCGGTGCGGAAGGCAAAATTGTCGAGAAGTAATGTGTTGTTAAGCCATACATCAACCACTGAAGCGGCTGCATCGGCTGAATTGTGGATTACCTGTATCCTGGCCTGGCCGAATAATACCACAGGCAAAAACATCAGCAGGAACAGTCCTGAACGAAGTGTAAAATTGTTGGCTTTCATGTTAGTGAATTTTAATTGTTTGAAATTGTTTTGATTGATAGTAAAACGCAATTATTGAATTAATGTTTAATAGAAAATACGAAAGATTAAACAATAATAAATCATTCGAAATATTAAAAAATTATATAAGGTGTTAAAAATAAGTAATATACAATATGTTATGGATTAATGTTATTTGATAATGTTTAACAAAATATTAACAATATTAAACAAAAATAGTTTAATTCTGGGTTTGTCACAAGGAGCATAGGAATAGTGTCTGTCGATTGAACTATTTCTGTTTGTGCCTGTTTTTTAATAGATTACATTCTATCGAATATCATTTACCTGAGGAAGTCTTTTCCTTCCCGGAGTTTCCCTTTCAAAATCCCTTGATTTTTAGCCATGAAAAATTTATTGACAGTTATTTCAACTCTTCTGTTGTTCCTATGCAACAGCGCTTTCGCCCAGGTACCGGGATGCACGGATCCATTAGCCAGCAATTACAATCCAGTCGCAACAATTAATGATGGAAGCTGTGCGTATAATGCCACCGCTGTATCACCTTCGGCAAGTGTAAATCTTGTAAATGTGCTGGCCGAAACTTCAGGTCTCATTAAGTGGAATAACCAGCTCTGGACACACAACGACAGCGACGATATAAATTTATACGCGCTCGATACGCTGAATGGAAGTATAAAACTAACTCAGCCATTGCCTGGTACCGAAAATACTGATTGGGAAGAAATTTCGCAGGACAGCGGTTTTGTTTATGTCGGCGATTTTGGAAACAATCAGAATGGAAACCGAACCGACCTGAAAATACTTAAAATAAGCAAAACCTCTCTTTTGTCGGGTGTGCCTTCCATTGAAATTATAAACTTTTCCTATTCGAACCAGCTCAATTATACACCCACCGGCGCTAATAATACCGATTTCGATTGTGAAGCTTTCATCGTTTCTTCAGATAGTATTTTCCTATTCACAAAGCAGTGGGTAAGCAATAAAACCAGTGTATATGCTTTGTCCAAACAGCCGGGTACTCATATAGCTAAGTTTAAATCAACCTATAACGTACAGGGTTTGATTACCGCAGCAGTGTATAAAGAGGCCGAAAATCTTATCGCTTTAAGCGGATATAGTATTAGTCTACAGCCATTTATTTATCTTTTGTACGATTTCAACGATCATAATTTTTTTGGAGGGAACAAAAGGAAGATTTCCCTTTCGCTGCCATTCCACCAGGTCGAAGGCATAGCCACCACCGAAGGTTTAAAATATTACCTGACAAATGAGAAGTTCTTCCAGCAGCCAATTAGCATTGCGCAAAAACTTCATACCGTTGATCTTACAGATTTCCTGGAGGGATATCTGAATTCGCAGGTTACAACTTCTGTTGCCGGGATAGGAGAAAAATCTGATTTTGAAATATATCCTGTTCCTGCCAAACAGTTTGTTAACGTACGGATAGCAAGTTCAGCTTTACCTGTTTCTTATTTTATGGCAAACCAGCTTGGCCAGATTGTTCTATCAGGGAATTTGATAAATGAAATAAGCCGGATTGATGTTTCGGGCATTCCAGCCGGGATTTACATTTTTAAAATAAATACTAAGATTGGAAATGGGTATAAATTAATTGTAGAATAACCTGATATTGATATCGTTCGATATAATCGATGATACAAGCAACCAGAAAATGATACCATCGTGGAGACACAAACACCTATTGTAAACAATACTTATTTGCTTGAAAAGTATCCGGGGAAAGGTGGTTGGACCTATGCAGCCATACCGGAGGTTTTGCAGGATAAAAAATCCCCGTTTGGTTGGGTTAGAGTAAAAGGAAGCATCGACGACTTTGAGATAAAGAACCATAAGTTAATGCCAATGGGAAACGGCAAAGTTTTTCTCCCGGTAAAAGCTTCAATCAGAAAGAAAATAGGAAAGGAAGAAGGTGATTATGTTAGAGTAGTTTTGTTCTCTGACAATTCACCCACAGAAATTCCGGAGGAGCTTTTGGATTGTTTAAAAGAAGACCCGGTTTCTTACAGAACATTTTTGAATTATACCGACGGACAACAAAAGGAATTTATTGATTGGATATATTCGGCCAAAACTGACCAAACCAAAGTTGACAGAATTGCTGAAACTCTTAAGATGCTTGCAAAACAGCAGAAATATAGGGACAAGAAGTGAGAATTTTATTGGCATGAATAACATCGAATCGCTAGCGAAGACTTTTCTGACTAGAATTGATTAAATAAAAATCAGGTTTTGATCATTCCGCACGGAACTTTCAAAACCTGATTTTTTAATTTGGGGAGTACACTAATTCGGTACCTATTTCCCTGTTTTTACTTTACTAACTGTTTTGTTTTCATAAACATAAACGAAATCACCTTCAGTTGTAAGTGTGGTAGAGGCATCTTTTCGTGCGTCAAATTTGAGGTATTTGCAAGTGTTAAGGTCGAATGCAGCTATATCGGCGCCGGCAGTCTTCATTACAAGTATGTTATCGACGCGGGCTTCGTAAAATGATGATTTGTATTTACCGCTGCCCATCAATTCGCCGTTCGACATTTTAAATGTTGAAACCCCTTTTTCGCCAACTACTACCACCATATCTTTAAATGTCTCAATTAGTTCGGCATCGCCCACACCTCCTTTGGCAACAGGAACTTCGTAGTTTTCTTTCCCGTTGGCAACATCGAGCGAATAAAGCGCCTTGCCACTGCAAACCACAACATTATTGCCATCCTTTATCATATTGGTAATGCCTTTGCGGAAACGTTCGGAATCCCAGATCATTTTGCCGTCCGAAGTATTAAAAGCCTGTACTCCATTAGGCTTAATGTTTGGATGCCATATTTTCCACTCTTCGTAAATGGTTACTGATCCATCTCCGTTTGGGGTTCGCCTGTAAATATATGCCTGGGCTTCAACTGTACCGCCAATTTGCAAAACTACTTTGTCCTCAATTATATACATGTTAGGAATGGCTTTGGCGTCCTTAATTTCCGGCGATGTCCATAAAAGTTTACCATTTAAAGCATCATATTTTTTTATAAACTGGTTTTTACGGTTCGACATATCAAGGACATACAAATCGTTGCCAACGCGAACCGGGTCGGATACTCCGCCGTAAACGCCGAATTTTTTGGCCCCTGCAGGTTTTGACGCCAATCCTTCAGGAGTGTAATCGAAAGCAGCCGACCATACTTTGGCGCCGGTTTTATAATCGTAAACCTGCACCCCGTTGAGCGTAAGAACTACATTATCTTTATCCCTGCTGAGGTCGTAAACAAAATCCCGTGAAATAACTTTTCGCTCGGCACGACCTATATAATTGGCTTCCCAAAGGATATCTCCGTTTTTAAGATCAATACGCGCAATCTGGTTTTTAAAACCTGTAAATAACGCACCTAGAGCGCTGGGAACGAAATTTACCATTACCATGGTGCCGTCACCACCCCAGATGTATTTTCCAACAACACCTTTAAATTTGGTTGTTGACCATAATTCCTCACCGGTGAGCACTTTCAGGAAAACCAGCCGGTCCTTCAGCGAAAGCGCAAACGCGTTATCCTCCTTAATATACATTACATTATCATCCGAAATATCCTGGTATTTATCCGTTGCCCAAAGAAATTTACCTGTTTCAATATCAATGCAGGCAATCTGGTCCTTGCCCATTTTTCGATCGAAAAGAAAAATTGTATTTGATTGCCACGCGGGAATAAGTTCGTCAACTTTCCCGAGTTTTGGGGCCAGGTCTTTAAAGCGTTTTGACCACAAGACTTTTCCTGTTTTGTTGTCAAAAATGGTTAATTCCTTGTCCGAAGCGGCATAGCTGTGCCCACGTTCTTCGGTACCTGTTCCGTTGAACATAATTTTGTGATCGAGTTTGGATTCCCAAACCAGTGGCATTTCGTCCTGGGCCTTTAGCGTAAAAAGGCTGAAAAAGGCAATTGCTGTAAAGATCAGTTTTCGCATAAAAAAAATGTTTAATTGTTATTGACTTGGTTATCTGATGGTTAAAATTTAAAAGTATGCCGGAACTTTCGCGATTCACCTTTGGGAACTGTAAGGTCGAAACGGAATGCTTTCAGATGGTCTTTAAGTTGATTTTGCATGTGTATGCTTGCGTTTTCGCTCGAAACAACAAAAACTGTTGCCATTTCTCCTTTTTTACGGAAAGTGAGGTCGAATGTATACGATCCTGTAATTTTATTTTCTGAGGCAAACGCATAAAGCTCACCATCGGGCGGAAGCATGGCCGAATTAAGCTGCGAAACAGCCTGGCTTACAAGGTTATCCTGAACTGAAACCACCTCAGTGGATTGAGCAATTATAGATTTTAAACTAATAAAACTTAATAAGAGCAGCAGGGACAAAAATTTAATCATAAGCGTATTGCAATTGGTTTACCAGAGTAGATTCAGGGAATTCCGACTTTAAAAGAAATTTTAACAGCAAACAATACATATTGTTTATTCGATATGTTAAAAAGGATATTTTTTTTTTGAGAAAATTCAATTTTTGAGGAATTCCAAAGTAAATATTCATAAACTTTGAAAACTATTTGCCTTTTTAAACCTTTTATATGACCGACTGTCTAATGCAGGTTCGAATCATAGCTTCCGCTACTTTCTCAATCTCAAAACACTGAAAATGAAATACAAAACCTGGATTAATTTACTCATAACACTCTCCGTTTTGCTTTTGGCAACTAAGACATATTCACAATCTTTCTACGATATTAACAACATACAATCCCTTGAATTAACTTTTGCACAATCGAATTGGGATTACATGCTCGATACTGCCAAAGCCGGAAGCGAAGGGTATATTATGGCAAAATCGATTTCTATAAATGGGATGCTTTTTGACAGCGTTGGTGTTAAATACAAAGGCAACAGCACTTACAATCCCGGTTTTGTTAAAAATCCATTTCATATTGAACTTGATACGTATAAAAATCAGGATTACCAAGGATATACGGACATTAAACTTAGTAATGCCGCCAAAGATCCTTCCTTCCTGCGCGAAGCACTTTCGTATTCAATCCTGCGGCAATACATGGATGCATCTCTTTCTAATTATGCCAACGTTTCGGTTAACGGCAACCTTATCGGCCTGTATGTGAATTCCGAGTCGGTTTCGAAGAAATTTGTGAACAATCATTTTTATTCCAATGATAATTCATTTTTTAAATGCAATCCCATAAGCGGTGCCGGCCCCGGAAGTACTAACCTGCCAAACCTGGTTTACATGGGCCCCGATAGCGCAAGCTATTCAAAAGCATACGAAATGAATTCGGATCACGGTTGGAACGATCTAATAAATTTGTGTAATACACTGAAGAACAATGTTTCATCTGTTGAAACAGTTCTGGATGTTGACAGGGCTTTATGGATGATTGCTTTTGACAATATACTGGTGAATCTCGATAGTTACATAGGCGGGTTCACCCAGAATTACTACTTGTACAAAGACAACACAGGGCGTTTTAATAGTATATTGTGGGATTTTAACGAATCGTTCGGAACTTTTAATAACACCGGTACCATTAATTTACCAAACACAACGGCAAAAATCCAGATGACTCATTTGTTGCACTCAGGCGATGCAAACTGGCCGCTTATACAAAAACTGCTTTCGGTGCCTGCTTATAAAAAGATGTACCTGGCTCATTTGCATACAATATTGAACGAAAATTTCGCCAACGACAGCTATATTACAACAGCCCAGGCTATGCAAACGGTTATTAATGCTGCCGTGCAGGCCGATCCAAATAAATTTTTTACCTACGCTCAATACCAAAGTAACCTTAATAACGATGTAACTTCCGGCCAAACATCGGCACCTGGAATAACAAAACTGATGGACGGACGCAATACGTATTTGTCGGCACTTCCTGATTTTACCAATACCAAACCTGTAATTTCGAATGTGGCTCCCAATACAGCTAATCCGGAACTTAACACCGTTGTTTTTATTACTGCTGATGTAACAAATACCAATTCAGTTAAGCTTGGTTACCGCTATGCGATTGCTGACAAGTTTACTAAAATTGAGATGTTTGATGATGGGGCTCATGGCGATGGCGCTGCCGGCGATCATAAATACGGTGCTTCAATTCTGGTAAGCAATACCTTCATTCAATATTATATTTATGCTGAAAACGCGAATGTTGGCATGTTTTCGCCGGTAAGGGCTGAACATGAGTTTTATACAGTAAATGCACTGATACCAGTCCTTACACCCGGTGACCTGGTAGTGAATGAAATTATGGCCCAAAATTTATCCGCGGTGCCGGATCAGGATGGCGAATTCGACGACTGGATTGAGTTATACAACAATACCACGGCTATGCTAAGCCTCGAAAACCTGTACATGACTGATGCATCTTCGAACCTTTTGAAGTGGAAATTTCCATCTGGAACAACAATAGATCCCAACGGGTATCTGATTATTTGGGCCGACGAGGATTTGACACAAAGCGGCCTCCATGCGAATTTTAAACTTTCGGCAAGTGGCGAAAATGTAGTTTTATCCTACGATAACGGAACAGTGATTGAAGCTGTTGCTTTTGGCGCCCAGGTTGCGGATCAGGGATATGCACGTAACCCGAACGGAACCGGCGATTTTGTGATACAACATCCTACTTTTAGCATGAATAACCAATCAGGACTTGGTTTTGATGAGGAGTCAGCCCGATCAGGTGAGATTACTTTATTTCAGAATTACCCCAATCCTTTCAGTCAGCAAACAACAATAAAATATTCTCTTTCAGATGATCTTGCTGTTCAGATCAGGATATTTGATATGCATGGCCGGGAAATAGAAACGCTTGTTGATCAGCTTCAGATGCGCGGGAATTACTCATTTACTTTTGATGCTGAGAAAAATGCCATTCAAGGCGGTGTATATTATTGCCGGATAACAACAGCTGCTTTTTCGAAAACCATAAAAATGGTGTATCTCAGGTAAAGCAGGAGTGTTAGCGTGAAAATAAGGGATCAGCTGCTAAAAACAGGTTACAGGCTTGAATTACAATTCTTTCAAAACAGCTTTTACTTTTTCGATCATCTCATCCGAAATATCCAGATGCGTAACGAATCGCACCTGTTGCGGTGCTAAAGCCATAGCATATATATCGTTTTCGCGCAGCTTTCGCAGAAAAATATCTACGGGCATTTCGTCCCTGAGACTGAAAAATACGAGGTTAGTCTGCACAGGTGTAACCTCTTTAATATAAGGAAGTGTAAGCAGCAGATTTTCCAGTTCTTTTGCCTTGCGATGGTCCTCGCGAAGCCTTTCAACGTTATTGTCGAGAGCATAAATACACGCTGCTGCCAGGTAACCGGCCTGCCGCATTCCGCCACCGAAAACTTTACGTATCCGCCGCGATTTTTTTATAAATTCCTTGTTCCCGATCAGCACGGAACCAACCGGCGCACCCAGTCCTTTTGAAATGCAAATTGAAATGCTGTCGAACAACTGTCCGTAATCACCGGTGGTAACATCCGTTTCGACAAGTGCGTTAAAAAGCCGGGCGCCGTCAAGATGGAATTTGAGCCCGTTATCCGAACAAACTTTTCCTATGGACTGTAATTCATTAAAATCGTAAATGGAGCCGCCGCCTTTGTTCATTGTGTTTTCAACTGAAACCAACCTGGTGAGAGGACGGTGTGGATCGTTAGGCGGATTGATATGCGCTGCCACATCCGCAGCAGTAATCCGCCCCTGATCGCCTTCGAGAAGGCAAACCGATGCGCCTGAATTCATGGCAATGCCGCCACCTTCGTAGTAATAAACATGCGATTGTTTATGGCAAATCACTTCGTCGCCGGGTTGTGTATGTGCCTTAATGGCAATTTGATTGGCCATGGTTCCCGAAGCACAGAAAAGAGCTGCTTCCATGCCAAACATATCCGCAACTTTCGCTTCCAGCGCGTTAATGGTTGGATCATCGCCGAAAACATCATCGCCGACCTGTGCAGCGAACATTGCTTTGAGCATTTCGGGTGTCGGGCGGGTTACGGTATCACTTCTGAAGTCTATCATGGAAGGGGTTGGGGTTTAGGGGTTGGGGGTTGAAGGGTTTGAAGAGTTT
>CAZOXJ010000050.1:12567-21858 GCA_964583325.1 uncultured Lentimicrobiaceae bacterium | reverse complement strand
GCGGAAAACGAGATTCGAACTCGCGACCCTCAGCTTGGGAAGCTGATGCTCTACCAACTGAGCTACTTCCGCTTTTATTCATTGGGTGTCAGTATTTACTTAACCTGATCCCCCTTGGTTTCAAAGGTCAAAATTATACATTGCGATCAAATAAACCAAATCAAATTTATCGCAAATTTATTTCAACAGCCGAATAGGAGACTGAGTAATATTGTAGCTGGCTAAACTTCGACAATTAATTGCCAGAGTAATCATCAGTGAGCTATAGAAGAATGAAAGTAAGATTTTCTTTTGTCGGTTAAGAATATCTATTGCTGAATCTGGATGTAACGTCCTTAATTAGTTGTTGTAATAAACCGCAACTGTTCAATTGTTCCGCTAGCATTGAATATACTGAGCAAATAAACAGAGCCTGGCATAGCCGGCAAGTCAATTTCCGATACCTTGCCTGTATTGTTGAGGAATCCGTGTTTTAAAACCCTGCCGTTGAGATCAATAATCCTGAATTCCAAATCCGTGTAATTGGTTTTGCCTTTATAAATTATGTTCAGTCTGTCCTTCGCCGGGTTCGGGTATAGCACAAAATCAGATATTCTGGCAAATTGACCGGTAGAGGTAAAATCGGCAAAGTATGCAGTAAAATCGGTAACATCGGTATTCAAAGTATCAATAAATACTGAATTCAGGGTATCCTCAATCAGCGTGTTATTGCCCCAATGGAGGAATCCAAACCCGGGGTTGGGCAAAGCTTCAATTTTAACCGGAATTCCGTTAAAGTATATTCCCTGCCAAGGATATTCGTCAGGAGTTATTGTGCTGATTTTGATTTTTCCGGCATCCGGAGGGTAAACATTCAGTGTTACATCAACCTGCCCGGCTAAAGCAAAATTGGATTGAATATGATTTCGTACCTCAGTTGTTCTGTTCGACAGCTGTGTTTTAAACTGGAGATGATTCACCAGGTAATCGTGCATTTGCTGAAACAGAGCATTAGGGTCACCCCAGCGGGCATATTCATTCTGCATTTCGAACAATGTTTGCATATACATGGTATTCTCAATTTCCAATATCCTTTCATTCCGGTAGGAAGTATTCATAACATCGGCAAAACGATTTATAAAGTAATGCCTGAAGCGGTCGTTCATTATACCTTTAAGCCAGATGTTTATATACGGATTTGCAGGATCGGCACCCAGCATATACTGGATATGATCATAATAGCAATCGGTCCATCCATTGGGAGCGAGCGAAAGTTCCAGATCAATAAGACAGAACCTCCATCGGTAGCCGGTTTTGTCAGACCTGTAAATCTTAATATTATTATATGGCCAGTCGGTATTAGCCATCCACGATTCGCCAATTATATAATCGGTGTACCAGGCCTGATCGAAATATACATCAGCTGAATCCCAGTAAGCAGTATCCGAAGGGTCTAACTGGTTAAATGCGTCATACGATTCCCAGAAGGATTCCACCGAGCCTTCAACCGGCCGCAAAACTCCTCCATACCAATAGCTTTTGGAGAGAATTTCCACCTTATCGGGATCAGCTCCTTCGAGTGTGTTAAAATACTCTGTATCAAATTTTTCGCGCAATTCATAGAGTCCGAAGTATGACCCGTTTATATACACAGTTGCCGGTCGCCAGGCGGAATAATAATTATTTGTTCCGCCTCCCATTGCATTTACCTGGGCGGCATCCTTATAAGGCAAAACAAGGTATTGGTTGCTTCCGTTACGTAAATAAAAATTGCTGTAGGTGTTCCGGTTGGGACGGTTAGGAATTACTTTGTAGTTAACCGCGCCGGCACCCAATAATCCGTTATCCAGTTCCAGCCTGAATGAGTGCTGTGGATGCGCTCTGCTGCCACCTGCCCCGCCATCGATTTGCATACCAGTATTCTGCGAAAAAATAAGCTGTTTGGTAGAATCAAAATAATCGATATACGCTGCTTTTTGCCAGTCGTACCACCAATTATCAAATATTCCGCTTGCGCCATAAAGGTTATTATTGTCAGTGACCACTGATAATACTGGTGTAGTATGATCGACACCAAACAGATACGAGGCAACAGTTATAGGACTGGGCAAAATGCCTGGGGCAATAGCAAAAGCTTTTAATATGGTTGTAGAATTAACTAAAATGGAATCTCCGTTGTAAACTGGAGCGAAAGTCGGAGGATCGTTGCCATCAACAGTATATTGAATATAGGAATCCCCTCCGTTAGGATTGCTGATGCTAACCTTGAATGCTGTGTCGTATATGCCGGGAGGTGCTGAAAAAACCGGGGGCAACAAATAGTCGCTGAATGTGGATGAAAGGTTGTTGGTAGCCGAAGGCGTAGCCCAGCGGAAAAGGAAAACATCAGCTGACGCATCGGGGAATGAGCCCCGGCTGTTATCAAGACCGTTGCAGTTAACGAACAAACTGCTGATTTTAATTTGCTGAGGCGAGTATAATGAAATGGTTTCTCCCGATCCGGAAATTTTAAAGTTTGTGTGCAGGTTAATATTGGGGTCAACAGTTTCGAAATGCGACGTTACAGCATCAGCCGAAGTAAGTTTCATACTAATATCAATGTAATCGTAATGAGTGTTGGGATCAGTGCTTACAACGCTAAAACTCAGGCTAGTTATAAAACCTGCTGTTAATCCTGCTGCGGTAAGCTCCGAAGCATGCACAAGCATCTGGTTTTTTGCACCCCAGTACCAGTTGCCGTAAGGCGCTGGATAATCGGTAGGCGAATTCTGTACTTCAGCAGATCCTACGGTAAATCCGTTAAACTTCATATCAGGTCGTAGCGAAACTTCAGAACCATAATTTTGCGAACATGCTGAAGGACTTCCATCCTGAAAAGCATACACAGTGGAAACAAACGGTGTAAAGGATTGATTGAAAACCGAATTAGAAGTGTATCCGCTGGAACTATAGGAGCAAGTGTTAACCAGAATGTTGGATATACCATCCCAATAGAAAGGTGTTGTAAATTCATGCGTATTCCAACCTGTTACCGGGGTATAGTTTCCTGTATTAATAACATTTATAAATCCTGAAACCGGATTGCGGTCCTTATCACTGCAAAAAATAGTTTTATACTGGCCCGGAGCCATTTTTACGTCCGGAAAAACCCATTTTGTCGGATTACCAGGTTTATCACTAATAGAATAGTTTAAAAGACTTACGGTATCATAGCCCTGGTTATATAATTCAACCCAATCGGGGTAATCACCGTCTTCGTCGGAAATGCTTGAATAGTTTCTGTTGCTGCCTTCGTTAATTACCACCTGGGCAGATGCTAAATTATTTACTAATACAATGGAAATGATACAGATAAGCAGTTTACAGGTTGCCATAAAGTGTTGAATTTTATTATTTGAGTAAGCTTTTTGTTTAGAAGTTAAAACATAAGCTGTTTATTGCTGACTGCATAACAACATTTATAACAAACTTACGCAATATAATGACTTACTCCAGCTGGTGTACCATTTTTTATTAGGAAGCAGGCACTCCAGGCTCCGGTTTTGTGCCAATTTTATGCTTTTCGTGCGCAAAGCCCGGTTCTTACTCAAAACAGCTATCCCTGTAGGTAAGCTGTCGCTGATCTGATGATGACATTCGCACACTTAACATGAATTATACATCGCTTAATAACGAATAAATAACGCAGATACATTTATCTCGCATTAACACACACTTCTCACTACTTTTGTCAGGTAAATACTTAGTAAAGAACAGATGATATCTGCAATAATTATTGATGATGAACAGCATGCGCGAAATACTCTGAAAGCCATGCTCATGCGGTATTTTCCCGAAAAAGTAAAAGTCATTGCATCAGTCGAATCTGTTAAAGAAGGTGTTTTCGCTATTCATAAGCTTCATCCCGATCTGGTTTTCCTGGATATTGAAATGCCGGGAGAAAATGGATTTAAACTTTTCGATTATTTTGATCAAACTCCTTTTTCAGTGATATTCACCACGGCACATCAGAATTTTGCTATTGATGCCGTTAAAGTTGCCGCATTGGATTATATCCTGAAACCTGTCAATTTCGTAGCTCTGCAGGAAGCTATTATGCTTTTCGAAAAGAAAAGAGCAAAAGGCATTTCGCCCGATCACATCGAAAAACTACTGAACTCTTTAAACTCTTCCAACGACCCAAAGAGTAAAGTTGCACTTCCGACATTTACCGGGTACCAGCTCGAAAAAATAAATTCAATTGTATATTGTGAAGCTGATCAAAACTACACTAAAATAATCACAATTCGCGACGAAACCATACTGGTCTCAAAACCTATAAGTTACCTCGAAGAAATTCTGCCAACGGATGTTTTTTTTCGTATTCATAAATCGCACCTTGTAAATCTTAACTTCATTAAAGAGTATAAGCGATCCGAAGGATTTCAGGTGGTTCTGGAAAACGGAACTACGCTGGACGTTGCTACCCGCCGTAACCAGGATTTTTTAAAAGCGCTCACCGGACGCTAGTACACTCACATTTTTTAGGAGCCAGGTTTTTATATTGTTCTTTATTTATCCGCTTTAAAAATCGTCACAATTTGTTTAATTAATCAATACAGATGAGGTCAGGTATTTTCAATATATGGAAATATGTCCGGGTTTTGTGCATGGCACTAACTATAATGATTTGTGCCAGTGCTGTTTTTGCCCGGCCGATCCCTGTGCATCATTTTTTCAAGAAAGATGGTTTGCCATTCATAGGCGTTCTGACCGGATATATAGAAAAAGAGCAGGAAAACATATTGGAGGAAACTTGTTTCGGCATTAACAGGACCAAACTCAGGCGGATATTTTGTTTTGATTTTCTCAACTACCATAATCCATCGAAAGACTGTTTCCATTGCCGGCTCGAAAGCTATGGCAAATACATGACTTATTGTGGCAGGATCCTAAGGTTATTTTATAACAACCTTCCTCCGGGAGATTATATGCTGATTGCTGAATCATTAAATCTCAATTCCGGAAACAACACTGTAACAACTGCAAAAGGGTTTCGCCTCCTGGATCCTTGGTGGAGACTCTGGTATGTGCAGGCTTCGGTTAATCTTTTACTTTTGGCATTCATTGCAATGATTGTGAGTAAAACTATTTCCCGTGTAAAACATCAGGAACGCGAAAAAGCCGAAACAGCCAGGAAAATCGCTGAGCTCGAAATTATGGCACTACAGGCACAAATGAACCCACACTTTATTTTTAATTCGATTAACAGCATACAATATTTTGTACTTAGCAATAAAACTGATGATGTATTGAGTTATTTATCTGATTTTTCGAAAGTTGTAAGGGCGTCATTAGCTAATTTAACAAAAAAAACCGTACCCCTCAATGAGGAAATTGATTTCCTGAAAAGCTACCTGCGAATTGAGAATATGCGGTTTCCCGATAAATTTGAATTTTCTGTCGAGGTAAAAGGAGCATTGAATTTGATGGGGATAATGATTCCGCCCTATTTGATACAACCATTTACCGAAAATACTGTAAAACATGGATTTATACACAAACATGGCACGGGTCACCTGTCTATCGTTTTTCAGGAGTTTGATAGCGAAACCTTAAAATGTACTATTACTGATGATGGTATTGGACGGGCGAAAGCGCTTGAAATAGTAAACTCCCGAACTGAACCGGCAAGGCCGCACAGCAGTGTGATCACTGAAACACGCATTCGTTTATTAAATACACCTGTAAAACCGGATCGTTACAAAGTTATTTATACTGATCTTACTGATTGTGAGGGTAAATCAGCAGGTTTAAAAGTTGAGGTTTATTTACCTATTGAAAAAGTGTGATGCCTGATAGCGGTTATCAGTGTTTCGAATGCGCTTACATTCTATTTCGAGCGCTCATACATTTATGATTACCAGATAGCCGTAACACAGTACCTTTAGCACAATAACTCTTCCGTTTGCATATTAGATTTTTACAAGCCCTGAAACAGAAATGTTCCGGGCTTTTTTTTTTTACAATTACATCAATCCATTTTCAATTATCTATTCACTACAGGATAAAAAGATAAAAAGAAGTAATAAAAGGTAAAATGATACCTTAACCAAAAAAAAAATCAAAGCCTATAAAACCCTTTTCCCTTCCCATACCCTGTATCCCCAGGGCTCGAGCGTGAAACAAGGTAAATCGCCCATAATGACAGGCATTTCAAGGAAAATGTCATTATACCTTCCTTGATAACCTTGGCCGGTAAACCGGAAATTTACCTGTTCGGCACTCAGATTTAAAGCTACCAATACGCTTCTTCCTGCACTTTCGCGTTTGTAACAAAGGATTTTATCATCCCTGTCTGTTGTAAGCAACTGAAAATCAGTTTTTGGCTGAAGGCTCCACAATGCATTATTTTCAATCCGGAGATGTGCCAGTTTGGTATAAAGTACAGCCATTTTATCTTGCTTCCAGTCGATGCAGTCTTTATCAAAAAACGAAAGCCTGCGGTAATTACCCGCTTCCATGCCTGAATAAATCATAGGCATACCGGGAAGGGTAAAGATAAGTACAGCAAAAGCTTCGAGCCCAAAGTGAAGCCGTTCAATCTCCGAACCATTCCACGAATTTTCGTCGTGGTTACTCATAAACAGCATATTATCAGAGCCTGCAGGGAAATCAGTTATTTCGGACGGTATACGCCAACGGATTTCGTCGGCTGTATATTTGCCGTTCGCAATATCGTTCCATACATGCATCAGGTTCCAGTTATACAACACGTCAAAAGCTTCCTCGGTAAGATCGCGCTGTTCGGCTTCGGCAAGCATAAAAACAGGTTTAACGGTTTCCAGTTCCTTGCGTGCCTGGTTCCAGAAATCAGTAGGAACAAGCATAGCCATATCGCATCTAAAACCGTCAATATCAGCAGTTTTAAGCCAGAATTCCATAGATGAGATCATCGCTTCACGCAAATCCGGGTTCAAATAATCAAGCCCTATCACATCCTCCCATTCCGGAAACGGCGGATGAACCTCCCCTGCTTCGTTGCGGCGGTAAAATGCCGGAAATTCATTTACCCAATGATGATCCCATGCCGTGTGATTGGCAACCCAGTCGAGTATAACGTACATGCCCAGAGAATGAATTTCAGCAACAAGATCAACAAATTCGTCCATCGAACCATACGCCGCATCCACTTCGCAATAATTACGTATCGAGTAGTAGCTTCCGAGTGTACCTTTGCGATTCTTTATCCCTACAGGCTGAACGGGCATAAACCAAAGTATGCCAATTCCGAGCTCCTTCAAGCGTGGGAGATGCTCTCTGAACTCTTTGATTGTTCCTCCCGGCGTGTATTGCCTGAGGTTTACTTCATATATAACCTGGTTGCGCGCCCATTCGGGGAACTTATATTTTTGGCTCACGTTTTTTTAGGGGTTAGGTTTTGGGGATTGGGATTTTTGGGGGACAAGGGGAAAGGGAGACAAGGGGACAAGGTGAGGGGGCGAGGGGCGAGGGGCGAAATGGCGAAGGGCGACATAGTGAGAGGCTATAAGGCGACAAGACGAGAGGCGACGGTACTATACTCTGAAACAAGAAACAAGAAACCCTTCAAACCATTCAAACTACAAATGAAATATCTCTCCTGCCGTATCAAAATCGATATAAAAATCAGCCTGATTTTTAAGTGATTGCACTGCTTTATGTTCGTGCGCAAGAACATCCAGCCTGAAATCATCGAGTACTTCTTTGTGAGTAAGTTTTTGCTCGTCCCAGGTATCCTCGTAAGTAAGTTCAATAAAAACACGTAAATCGCTCTGGTTGATCTTTATAGAGTATAATCCTTCGATAATCAGCACGTCAATTCCTTTAAAATCAGAGTGAAGCTGGTCCACTTTCTGTGTAAACAAATCAACGATTGGCAACACCGATTTTCGGTCCATTCTGAAATCATCAATATTCTTGTTAATTTTTTCCCAGTCGTATTCATCGTACCCTATTTTCTCCAGTCCGTTCTTAACTCTCCATTCGTGTCGTTCAAGCGGCGGGATATGGTAATAGTTGTCCATATGAAGAAGTTTCACACTGCTGCCGGTTTCGATGAGTATACGGCCCAGTTCGTGAGCTATTTCGCATTTACCTGTTCCTACTTCGCCCGAAATAGTAACAATAAACTTTGGTTTCCGGTCGCGGAGAACCCGGTCGAACAATGTTGAAGCCGCATTAGTATGTTTCTTTTCAATGGTAACTACGTCGTTAAGCATATTTATTTTTGTTAATAAAACAATTGGAGTTTCCTTACGTTCAACTTAAAGTGAAGTAAATTTGTACCAGGAAACAGGTAACAAATTTACACTGAAAATCCGGATTTTTCGCAAACCGTTTCACCACTGAACGTATTGCTTTGGCAGAAGGAATACATAAAAGCAGACTAAAGCATTACCGGCGGCAATCCGGAAAGATATTAACTACATGAAAGTATCCAAAAACACAAATCTGCTTTTAAGGCTGGTATTAATACCTGCAACTCTTTTGCTTATCACCATTTTACTAATAAAAGCTCCTGCATTTTTAAACAAAATAGCTTTCACAAAGGAGAAACCTGCACCACCAGTAAAGTCGTTCGGTATAATAATGCCGGGAGGATATGCTGTTCACGGTATTGATGTATCAAAACATCAGGGCCAAATTGATTGGAAAAGAGTGAGTCGGATGCGTATTAATGGAATCTGGATTTCGTTTACGTTTATAAAAGCTACAGAAGGGATAACACGCCAGGATCATAAGTTTAAAACCAACTGGAAACTGTCGGCTCAAAATGGTTTGCTCCGTGGCGCATATCATTTTTATTATCCTTCGCGCGATGCCGGCAAACAAGCTGATAACTTTATCAAAATGGTTAAACTCACCAAAGGCGACTTGCCGCCGGTTGTAGATATAGAGACTAATAATGGACAGTCAGCCGAAAAAATTCGCGAAGGATTAAAAATATTTATAAACAGGCTTGAAAAACAGTACAAGGTTAAACCTATTATTTATACTAATATCAATTTTTATAACACCTATCTGAAAGGTAACTTCGAAGAATATCCGTTATGGATTGCCGGGTATTTTGATCACGACCGGTTTTATAATGAATTTGAAACTCCCTGGAATTTCTGGCAACACAGCGAAAAAGGAAAAGTAGATGGAATTAAAGGAAACGTTGATTTTAATGTGTTTAAAGGTAGTCTGGAGAAATTGCAAAAGATGAGGATTGAATAGTGGGATGTGGGATATGGAATTAAGATGTGAGAGGTGAGAGGTGGGATGTGGGATGTGGGATGTGGGATGTGG
>CAZOXJ010000050.1:8229-12467 GCA_964583325.1 uncultured Lentimicrobiaceae bacterium | reverse complement strand
TAGGATGTGGGATGTAGGATTCTCAATTTACGAATTGCGATATCAGATTTTGGATCGATTGCTCAGCAAACCCATAGCATTAAAGAAGTGGCTGTCTCAAAACGAATTTTAAGCCTTTCAGAATTCAATATTTGAGCTCAATCCGATAGGGCATGCGAATAAAAAAGGCTGTCTCTTACTTTAAAGACAGCCTTTTTTAAAGTATGGATAAAATTATGATTTATCGTGGATCAATTACAACATCTTTCACTTCATCTACAGTAACCATTCCACCGTTGTTACCAAAGCTATTCAGAACGTAATTGATAACAGCAACTGCGCTGTCAGCGGATCCAACCTGAGGAGGCATTGGTGCAGGGTATTTAATCGTTTTATTTCCAACTTTCGCTGACCCGTTGAGCACCTGTGTTACGGCTAAAACTTTCGAATTAAGCAGGAATTGTGATCCTACCAGGTTTGGAAAAACATTGGCAACTCCTTGTCCGTTTGCCATGTGGCAAGTGATACATTTGCCTGGTGTTTCATAGATACTTTTTCCAAGAGCCATTTGCTCAGCTGATGGCATTGTCGCTGGTTGCTCAGTAACAGCAGTACTGTCAGAAGTAGCCTGGTCGCCGGATTTGCCGCCACCACAGGAAGTAATCATAGCAAGTCCGAAGAAACCGGCCATTGCAATTGCAATAAAATTTCTGGTTTTCATAGTTTAGTTGTTTATTTGAACACAAAATTATTGATTAATATGAGACTAAATTCTTTGTAATGACTTTTTTTTATTAATCCGGGTTACAGCACTTATGAGCCTTTTCAATAACCGGTGTAAGAGCTTCAGCCTTAGGGCTTATGTAAGGAATGCCAAGTGATAAACCACGTAAAATAAAAAGTACGCCCAGCAAAACAATTACATAAGGTGAAAGCTTATTGACAAAAATCCGCAGATTGAGGCTTATCATAGTGCCGGCGAGTGAAACAGCAAGCATAACAGGAATGGTTCCTGCGCCAAACAATGCCATATACATCATTGCTGAAACCACATCGCCTGTGTTAATTGCTCCAGCAACTGCAACATATACCAATCCACAAGGTAAAATTCCGTTAAGCAGTCCAATACCAAACAAAGAGAGCGTTCCTCCTTTGCGGAACATATTCCTGAATCCGCCTAAAAGTCGTGCTGAATACCCTTCAAAAACAGTATTGAGCGATGGTAATTTTTTAAATATCAGCGGAACTATAACCATTACAATCATTAGAATACCTATGACAATGGAAGCCCACAGCTGAAATCCCGCCATGTGAAGTCCTTTACCGAGCATTCCGAAAATAGCTCCGAGTATCATATAGGTAATAATACGTCCGGCATTATATACCAATCCGCCACCAACACGGGTAAACCAATTTTCACTTTTGAGCGGAAGTGCCAGCGCAATCGGGCCACACATGCCGGCGCAATGCGCACTACCGACTAATCCTACTATAAATGCTGTCCAGAGAAACATGTTTTTTTGAGGGGTTAGGTTTTGGGGATTAGGATTTATGGGATTATCCCCTATTCACTATTCACTATTATTTATTCACCCTGAATGTATTTTCATTCGCATATTCCTTGCCATCCATTTTCCAGAAGAACTTTGCGATATACTTACCTTTTATAAACTTCTCAACCGGAATACGTTGTAACATTGAAGTGTCGAACCTTATACTATCGTAAAAATCAGCATTCTGGTCTGATGGCCTGAAAAATACCACTTCGCCTTTAACGTCTTTCCCCTTCATATCTTTGGGATAAGTTATCAGCAGTTCCTGTTGATTTTCACTGATAATGATCTGGCTGGATAAGGCATTCGCTTTGGCGAAACGATCAATCTGTTTCTGGTATTCGAGTCCCTGCGGATAATACTCTTCAGCAACCAGATCATTTTTCTGCTGAAAACTAAAATAAATTACTACCGCATTTGCCAACAGAAACAACGCAATAAATATGAAGATACCGGTTCCCCAGTTGAATTTGATTTTCATTTGCTATCCTTTATTATCTTATTTTTCCAAAAGTACTCAAAATGATTAATCCTGCCATTTTCTATTTTCTATTTTCCCTTTTCCCTTTTCGTAAACGCTGACAGGTCTTGCAGACGCTGTCAGGTTTTATTCACCTATTCCCTTGTCGCCCCTCGCCTTGTCGCCCCTTCGCCCCTCTCCTTGTTTACTTAATCAGCTCGTTTACTTGCCATTTTCTATTTTCCCTTTTCCCTTTTCGTAAACGCTGACAGGTCTTGCAGACGCTGTCAGGTTTTATTCACCTATTCCCTTGTCGCCCCTCGCCTTGTCGCACTTTCGCCCCTCTCCTTGTTTACTTAATCAACTCGTTTACTTGTCTACCTCCTGTCCAGCGCACTAGGCCCGACAAATGTCGACTCTATCTCGTCCATTTCCTCTCCTCCGCTCATCACTTTAAATTTCACCTTGGTATTCGACGATTTAAGGTCCGATTTCTTTATCAGAACAAGAAATTGCGATTCACCAACTTCACCCTTTTTAACAACCAATGGACCTCCGACAAGTTTTATTTCACCGTCGGGTTCATCCAGTTCCAGGTCAACCTGGAGGGTTTCCCGGGTTTTATTGATCACCTGTATCATATAAATATTGCTGTAATGAAGTGAATCGTATTCCTGGAACATGGTTCCTTTCTGACGCAAAATAGTAGATTCGATTGGTGTACGGATAGAAAACAGGAATGCAATAAGAATTAATAATCCGCTGAGCACAACTGAATAAAACAGAATGCGGACATTGAACCTGAGTTTCGTTTTATCAGCAATGGTGCGTTCCGATGCATAGCGGATCAATCCTTCCGGCTTTTTAATCCGTCGCATAACAGTATTACAGGCATCAATACAAGCGGTACAGTTAATACATTCCAGTTGGGTACCATTACGGATATCAATACCTGTCGGGCAAACTGCCTCGCAGCTTCCACACTCAACACAATCGCCTTTGTTTTTGGATGCACGGTCTTCGAGCGGATTGTACTTGCCACGGGGCTCGCCCCGTTTATAATCATAACTTATAACAATCGAATTGCGATCAAGCAATACTCCCTGCAAACGGCCATATGGGCAAATGATGATACATACCTGTTCACGTAATTTGGCAAAAACAAAATAGTGAACAATGCTGAAAGCGATAATACCGATAAAACCGGCTAAATGGGCTATGGGGCCATCTGTGATAAGCTTTCCCACATAATCGATCCCGGTGATATAAGCAAGGAAGAAATGAGCTGTGATGAAGGAAATTAAAAAGAAAATCAAATGCTTCAATCCTTTTCGCCAGAATTTATTAAAATCAAGAGGTGACT
Organism: uncultured Lentimicrobiaceae bacterium; assembly: GCA_964583325.1. GTDB lineage: Bacteria > Bacteroidota > Bacteroidia > Bacteroidales > UBA4417 > UBA4417. The sequence goes on along the minus strand of CAZOXJ010000050.1, from coordinate 9,112 downwards.
GATCCAGCTTACGCTGTTGGCTGTGATTGCCTTCGATCCAATATTCAATCGGGCGATACAGAAACTCCATAAAGATGGTTTGCGGACAAATCCAGCCACAGAAAATCCTTCCGAAAATCACTGTAAACAGTACAACAAAAACAATGAAAGCTATCATCGACAGCACAAACAGGTGAAAATCCTGCGGGTAAAACATTACACCGAAGACTATGAATTTCCTTTCCAGAAAATTAAATAGCATGAAAGGATCACCATTTACCTTGATAAAAGGGATAATAAATAAAATTGCCAGCAGGACGAATGATGTTACTTTCCGGTAATTGTATAGTATTCCTTTGGGTTGTTTTGGATAAACCCATAACCTGCTTCCATCCTCGCCTATGGTTGATTGCCTGTCACGAAAATCTTCAAATTCTTCAAACTCTTCCATTTTGGGTATTTTTCAACAAAATTAAAAAAGGCTGTGGAGTACGGATACTTCACAGCCTTGAAATTAAATTATTTTAGTCGCATAATAGGGTAACAAAAAAGTTGATCGTAAACAAGTTTACAACTGATATCAGCCAATTTTGGGGTATTTAGCACCTTGAGGTGCTTTTGGATTCGGAGGAGTTGTTCCTTGAAAAGTGAGGATAAAACTCAAAACCTGCTGAATCTGCGTAGGACTTAACTGATCTTTGTAAGGAATCATACCTTTTTCAATAACACCTGTGATTACAACATTATACAAATTCTTTATCGAAATTGTATTAGTCGTTGAATCACCATGAATCCAGTACTCATCAGTAAAGTTTGGTCCAACCAATCCCTGGCCCTGAGGTCCGTGGCAGGCAATACATATTTTTTTATATGTTGCTTCCCCGGCAGCCAGATCAGCGGCAGC
>CAZOXJ010000050.1:6627-8129 GCA_964583325.1 uncultured Lentimicrobiaceae bacterium | reverse complement strand
GGCAATTTGTTGTCGAGTTCCCTGATGCCATCGTATTCATGACCTCCCAGATAACGATCTTTGGTTAGTTCGTCAATTTCGGGTTCTCCCTGATGCAATTTGTTTTCATCTATATTGCTCATATGTCTTTTTTTTCTTTGTTTAACTTACGCCTCATTGGATTGATAATTTTCATCTTTTTCGAAAGGCAATTTGCCGCATTCCTGCTCTTTGCTTTTCTTCATCGTAAGCGTATGAATCGCTACTGCGGTAAAGAATAATACAAAAAGTGCAAGTGCTATGATAGGGAACCAATAAATCCCTTCAATACTGTCGAATACGCGTGAAACTATTCCCATGATGTGCTTTCAGTTTAATTATTTTAATGCAGTTTTACTATCTCCAACATCGGTACCCAGGCGCTGAATATAAGCGATCAGAGCAATTATCTGCTTTGATGCGGCTACGTCAATACCGTTTGTTTTGAGCCCGGCAGCAATTGCCTCAGCCTGAACTTTCAGATCATCATTGGCTTTCAGATCATAGCCTTCAGGATATGGAACTCCCAGATACTGCATAACCCTGATTTTGGCCGGAGTTGCTTCAACGTCAATTTCACTTTCAGCAAGCCATGGATATTTAGGCATGATGGATTGAGCATTGATCTTCTGAGGATCCATAAAGTGAGTATAATGCCATGCATCAGACTTATAAAGCGGACCTGACTTTACTCCTTCACGCCACAAATCCGGACCGATACGTTTGGAACCCCACTGGAACGGGTGATCATAAACATACTCGCCAGCTTTGGAATATTCGCCATAGCGTTCGGTTTCGGACCTGAACGGCCTTACCATCTGCGAGTGACAAACATAACAGCCTTCTTTGATGTAGATGTCACGTCCCTGCAGTTCGAGTGGCGTATAGGGTTTTACAGTTGCTATAGTCGGAATATTTGACTTGATGATAAACGTCGGAATTATTTCAATAATTCCTCCAATCAGAACTGCAACAACAGCGAGGATCATAAACTGAATAGGACGGCGTTCGAGAAAACGGTGATAGCTTTCACCTGATTGACGTGCACCTTCTTTTTCGAGAGCAGGAGCTTCTGCAGCTTCCAATGCCACGAATTTTCCAGCCTTCACAGTTTTATAAATGTTATATACAAGGAGGAACATTCCCAGGAAGTAAAGCGTACCGCCAAACAACCTCATCCAATACATAGGCATGATCTGGGTAACGATCTCAAGGTAATTAGGATAAACAAGATCACCGGCATCGGTGAATTGTTTCCACATCGAAGCTTCTGTCCAACCAGCCCAATACAAAGGAATGGAGTAGAAGAGCATGGCTAAGGTACCTATCCAGAAATGAAGGTTAGCCAGTTTGTTCGAATAGAGTTTGGTACCGAACATACGAGGGAACAACCAGTAAATCATACCAAAAGTTAGGAAGCCATTCCAGCCCAAAGCGCCGATATGCACGTGAGCAACGGTCCAGTTGGTGAAGTGACTGATTGC
>CAZOXJ010000050.1:0-6527 GCA_964583325.1 uncultured Lentimicrobiaceae bacterium | reverse complement strand
GCCCAGAAATGCAGAATACTCAGTTTATACGAATAAACCGGGCGGTTGGCTGCTTTAGGCATGAAATAATACATGAGTCCGAGGTAAGGAGTAGTAAGGAAAAATGCAACCGCATTATGACCATACCACCACTGTACAAGTGCATCCTGAACACCAGCAAAAACAGGGTAACTTTTAAAAAGTGCCCAGGGAATTTCCATTGAATTAACAATGTGCAGAATAGCTACAGTTACAAACGTAGCAATGTAAAACCAGATAGCTACATAAATATGTTTTACCCTGCGTTTGAGGATAGTCCACATCATGTTCCAACCGAAAATAACCCAGATCAGAGCGATCAGAATGTCGATAGGCCATTCGAGTTCGGCGTATTCTTTCCCGGTAGTAAAACCGGCCAGCAATGAAACGGCTGCCAGCACAATAATGGATTGCCAGCCCCAGAAATGGACTCTTGTCATCCAGTTACTTGCCATGCCCGTTTTGAGCAATCGCTGCAATGAGTAGTAGTATCCGGTAAAAATACCATTACCCACGAATGCAAAAATCACTGCATTGGTGTGAACCGGACGAACACGCCCGAATGATGTGAACGGCAGACTGAAATTAGCCGCCGGAAGTACCATTTGCAGAGCAATCAGCACTCCAACCAGCATGCCTACCACGCCCCAGAATATGGTGGCATAGGCAAACATCTTCACAATTTTGTTGTCGTAGTAAAATTTTTGTAATTCCATACGCTTTTTGGTTTAACTAAACTTTGGATTTGTTTGGGTTTGTAATTATTTATTCAGATTTATTCTCTTCATTATCAAATAAAATCCGGACGGATGGTGATACATCATCATCATACTGACCCGATTTTACTGCCCACAAAAAAGCAATGAGGAAACCGGCAGCTACAACTATGCTAAAACCTATCAGTACTACTATTACGCTCATTTAAGTATTTAAATATTGAATTAGCCAAAGATATTGAATCAAATAGTACCATTTCTATTACATATGTAATTTAGAATAATTCCTGATAAGATGATTAACTTTGTGACAAATAACAATTTAACACATATTAATGTTAACAATATGTTAATTTTGCGCAATTAACTCTTTAAAAAATCAAGTAAATGATTACTTAAATTAATCAGGTAGTGAATGTATTTAATTAAAATTTCCTGGATTTCGAAAGCACTGAAACCGACAAACTTGCAAATGTAACAACCGATATTGAGCTTAAAGGCATCAGGACAGCAGCAAACACAGGCGATAATAATCCTTGTATCGCAAATGTGAGTCCGACTATGTTATAAAGAAATGAAATCAGGTAACTGGCATACACAATTTTCATAGCCGATTTCGAAAACCTGAGGTAATCCTGCAGCCTTCCGAACTTTGAGGATGAAAGGATTGCATCACACGCCGGTGAAAAATGGTAGATATCGTCGGCAATAGTAATCCCGATATCCGCTTTCAATAATGCACCGGCATCATTCAAACCATCACCGATCATAATTACATTACGTCCATTTGACTTCAGCTCATTAATATATTCAAGTTTATCAACTGGAGTCTGATTGAAATGCAATTGAGTTTCGGCAGAAAAATATGTCCTGAGGTTTGCCTCTTCCGAATCATTATCGCCGGTTAAAAGGTGAAGCTGCATATTATTTAAACCTGCAATCACTTCATTTAACCCATCGCGGTAATGGTTTTCCATTTTAAAGAAGCCACGAAGTTTATTGTCTATAGAAACATATACGGATGATATTTTACTTTCGTCAGAAGCTTCATTTCCGGCAATAAACCGCCTTGAACCCAGCATAATACGATGATTATCAACCACCCCTGATATCCCTAGTCCTGAAATCTCTTTATATCCATCCACGGCATGCAAAGCACTCACCGGTAACCATTCACTCACCATAACTGAGAGAGGATGGGTTGAATTTCGGGCGACTGACCGTACAAATTGCTCTTCACTGGCACTAAGTGCAGCACCTTCCCACCCTATATTCATTGTCCGGGAATGTGTAAGCGTGCCGGTTTTATCAAACACAACCGTATCAGCGTGGGTAAGCTTTTCAATAACTTCGGTGTTTTTTATATAGAAACCATTGCGTCCGAAAACCCGCATAACATTACCAAAAGTAAATGGAATTGTAAGCGACAAGGCGCAAGGACAGGCAACAATAAGAATAGAGGCAAATACATAAACAGCCTTTCCGAAATCGGTAAACGACCAATAAACTCCGGCACTGAAAGCAATTACCAGTATAACAATCGTGAAATAATGGCTTACTTTAGTGATTACGGATTGCATTTGTATTCCGGCTTCTTCACCCAGTTTGTCTTCGTTCCATAACTGAGTAAGGTAACTTTGTGCAACTTCTTTTTCGACTCTTAGCTTAATAGCTGCCCCTGACTGCTTTCCGCCAGCAAATACGAAATCACCGGCTTTTTTAGCTACAGGTATTGATTCTCCAGTAACAAAACTATAGTCAATATTTCCTTCACCATCCGTTAAAATTGAGTCAACAGGAATAAGTTCGCCATTACGGACTAAAATCTGGTCCCCGGTTTTAAGGTCTTTTAACTGAACAAAATCTTCCTTTCCATCCAGCAGACGCGTTACGGCTATCGGAAAATAAGAGCGGTAATCGCGGTCAAACGATAAAGATTGGTACGTGCGACTTTGGTACCAGCGACCAATAAGCATAAAAAAGAGCAAACCTGCCAGAGAATCCATGTACCCGGTTCCTGCGCCACTGAAAATTTCGTAGCTACTTTCAAGAAAAAGCGCAATAATTCCGATTGATAATGGCAGATCAATATTTATAATCTTCTTGCGTAAGCTTTTAAACGCTGATAAAAAGAAATCGCTGCTGCAAAAAGTTATAACAGGCAACGCCAAAATAAAAGAGACAATACCGAATGTACCGGCCATCAGTTCATCAATGGCTTCGCCACCAGGCAGGTAATCCGGAAAGCTGAGAAGCATTATATTTCCAAAAGCAAATCCCGCAACTCCGATCTTCATGATCATCCGGCGGTTTGCTTTCTGATGGTCGTCTTTCTTTTCCTTATTATAGCTGATATCCGGAATGTAATGAATGGTGTGCAATAGTTCAACAACCTGCCGGAGGCTGATATCGCTTTCGCGGAAAGTAATGCTGACTTCTTTACGAACGAAATTTACATGCGAATGCATGATACCCTTGTGCAGGGTGCTCAGGTTTTCGAGCAGCCATATACATGAACTACAGTGTATTGCAGGAATAAATAGATTTACCCGGGAGATTCCGCCATCAGAAAAATCCAACAGTTTCAAACGGATCTCATCGTTATCAAGATATGCATAGCGGGTTCCGGATGTATTTTCCTGATCGAGGCGGATACCGGGTGTCGGCATCATATCGTAATAACGATCCAGTTTCTTTTCGGAGAGAATCTGGTACACCATGCTACAACCATTGCAACAGAATAGTTTCTCTTCCCAAATCACCGGATTTTTACCGCAATCCTGCCCGCAATGTATGCATTCAGCCATTTTTCAATTTTAATAGGGTCGCAAAAATAGACATTTTGTCCGTTATTTCCGTAGAGACGCGATGCTCGCGTCTCTTGGTATATTGGAATATTTTCAAAGAGACGCAATGTTTACGTCTCTTTGGTTATTGATTGGTTCAACAAAAGACGCGAGCATCGCGTCTCTACAATGGCAATGATTCAAAAAAAAACCTCCGGAAAGGAGGTTTTTTCAATATTATTATGAAATTACATATTATTCGTCGAGGGCAATCTGATCGTTTCCAAAACTGATCCCAAGTCCACGTGCTGTTTTCATTAGAGCTGTATCCAGGGTTACCAGGTTTGGTTTCTGAATTGCATCTTTCAGTGTAACACTTGTAATATATGGATGCTGGTACGAAACCATACGACCGTATTCTTCATTCATAACCATTTCAAAAGCCTTCACGCCGAATTGTGATGCCAAAACACGGTCATAAGCATTTGGAATACCACCACGCTGCAAATGACCTAAAACTGTAACCCTGATATCAGGTTCACATCCAAGTTTTTTCAGATCGTCTTCCAGTTTGAAACCTACGCCACCTAATCTAACGTGCTCATAACCTACTTCTGTACTCTTTTCACCAATAATTTCGCCATCTTTGGGTTTTGCACCTTCAGCAACCACAATTATAGCGAATCCGCGACCTTTATGAAAACGTGCATTAATTCGCGAAAGTACTTCATTGGTATCGTAAGGGATCTCAGGGATCAGGCAAATTTCAGCACCGCCGGCAACAGCTGCGTTTAATGCAATCCAGCCCGCATCGCGACCCATAACTTCGAGTATAAATACCCTGTTGTGACTTGCTGCGGTAGTAACCAGTTTATCAACAGCTTCAGTAGCTATTTCAATAGCCGTCTGAAAACCGAATGTTGAATCAGTTGCCGAAAGGTCATTATCAATGGTTTTAGGAACGCCAATAATATTAAGACCTTGCTCAAAAAGCCTCTGTGAAATACGCTGTGATCCATCGCCGCCAATGCTGATAACGGCATCAATACCCAGGTATGACATTTTGCGTATCATTTCCTCTGAACGATCCACATATTCCCATTCTCCTTTTTTGTTTTTAACAGGCCAGGCATAAGGGCCTCCTTTATTGGTAGTCTGTATAATTGTGCCACCCTGATAATGAATACCGGCAACTTTCTCCGAATCCAATATCATAAGCTCGGTAGGCTCATTCAGGATTCCATCGAAAGCTTTTACGCTTCCTAAAACTTCCCAGTCCGTTTCCTGTGATGCTCGTTTAACGATTGCTCTTATTACTGCATTTAAACCGGGACAATCGCCTCCACCGGTAAGTACCATTACTCTCTTCATATAATTATATTGTTGAATACCAATAATTTGTGGTATTTAATTTCAGTTTTCAAAAATTGGTGCAAAAGTACAAAAAATATTCTCCTGATAAGCAATTCAATAAAAACACATCAAACATGATACTCATTCTTGAAAATAGTATGAAAGTCAGGCAGTTCCATTCGCGAATTTAATGCAGCCTATGTAAGACCCTAAGCAAATGCATTTATAATCGCCTGACCAAATGGCCATTACGAAACATTTTAAGTAAAATACTGAATTTAGATCACTACAGTAATTTAGATTAAGACTGAATAATTGTCGATTAATTCATTATTCCATTCTGTCAAATTCCTCGGTTTCGGATGGGGTAAGCGAAGTATCGGATAAAAGTTTATCACGGTTAGGCTGGGTAAGCCAGAAAAAAACCAGCCCTGCGATAGGCCAAATCAGCAAAGCATTAATACCCAATAGTATGAATAACACAATGGCAAAAAACGCTGGAGCTTCAATTAGAGCCCCCTGTAAAATATTAATCTCACGCCAGGCAGCCAGTTTTTTATCAAGCGACGGAAGATTTTGAATAATCGTAAGTTTTTTAGGTACAATTGCCTTATGAGCTAAAAAAATGCCTCCGGTGATTACAATCAAAACAATCAGAAAAGGAGTTTTTTCTCCCGGCTTTAAATCATCACCCGATAACGAACCGTTAAGGTTATTCAATAGCAAAGCGACAAGCATAAACGCTACAATCCCCATTGCAAGGGCAAAATAAACAAGCCGGAGGCTTTTAAGATAGCTGGAGTTCATCTTTACTTTATTTAGGTTAAAAAAATCAGGAAAGCAGGTTTTTAAGCATGAATAGCTCTGATTGCCAAAAATAGAAATTGATTCCATAATTTTGACGCATCAAAAATTTATTTTTCAACATCTACTCTTTAATCATGGCTTTAATCTTTGATATGGATGGCGTTATTGTCAACAACCACCAATGGCACTTTGAAGCATGGGTTGAATTTGGCAGGCGACATGGTTTTTCTATCACAAAAGATGATTTCAGCAAGCATTTCGGATCAACTAATCAACAAGTTATGAAATCGCTTTTCGGAGAAACCATTTCTGAAAAGGAAATTGCCGTTTTGTCAGATGAGAAAGAATACATTTATAGAGAATTGTATCGGATTCATATTAAACCGGTTAAAGGACTAGCTGAATTCCTGGAATATGCATCCGATCGTAAAATTCCCGTTGCCCTGGCCACTTCAGCGCCTTATGAAAATGTAAAATTTACGCTCGAAGCAACCGGATTGATGGACTATTTCAATGTTATAACCGATTCGTCGATGGTTAGCCGCGGAAAACCAGATCCACAGGTTTACCTTATAACTGCCGAAAAACTTGGCGTACAACCAGCTGATTGTATTGTGTTTGAGGATTCAGTACCTGGAATACTTTCAGCAACTAACGCAGGAATGAGAGTAATTGGTGTTGCAACTACGCATAAGCCTGACGAATTATTAATGTATATTAACGAAATTATTATGAACTTTGACGCGGCGGAGAGGGTGGTGTTTGACAAGTGGATATGAGCTGAGTGAGTTAGACAAGGGGACAAGGAGACAGAGCGAGGGTGTTAGAGCGAGGTGTGTAATTATAC
>CAZOXJ010000049.1:1221-22137 GCA_964583325.1 uncultured Lentimicrobiaceae bacterium | reverse complement strand
AGGGATAATTGAAAAATGAGAAGGTGCTGTGAGACTGATTATAATTATAGCTTTTGAATTTGAGAAGGGCAAGGGGTACAAGGAGAGATGAAAAAAAATACTTTTTAAAGCAGGTCTTTTCTTGTCATTAAGAGAGAGCCGGGGGCATCTTCAAATTCCCAAGCCTTTATCAGAGTTGATGTTGTACGATATTTTTGTAATAATGTAATAAGTAATCATGAAATACAAAATATAAAAATCTGCTATTTGAAAAACTATAAAAATAAGTCTTACAAGCAGTTAGCCTCCAGGTTAAGAATCCGAATATAAATCACTCTTCAACTTCAATGTCAGGCAGTAATTCTATTATAGATATGAAACAGGGGACACATTCCAGACGTTAGGCTTCTCAAAGAAAAGCCTGGAAATACTAACTTTTAAGACAGGGACTTGTAGCATTAATAAATAGGGAAAGCCCGGGGAATCCCCGAAACCTTAAAGCTTTACGCCTAGCGATAGGAAAGTTACCGGTAATTTTATGGATTTTGTTGAAGTTTCCTGCAAGGAGCGCGCTGCAACAGGAAGTTCAAAATCATATTTGGTTGAAGTGAACTCGCACCCGACCATGATAAATTTGTATCTGAGATTTAACCCAAATGATGTACCTAATTTAAATTGGGTATCTGCTTCATAATTATGATTTTCGGTTTCGCCTACTATGAAAGCATGAGGGTGTAATTTAAAATATACATCGGCAATCAGGTTGTCAACGATGTTATAAGACAGGCATGGACCGACTTTGGCACCTGCTGTGAAATAACTGTCGGATTTATCGTCTTCCATCCCACTTTCCATATTAACATAACCGCTGAAGCTTAGATAATTAATATCGATACCCAGTTTTAACTTATCGGCGAGTTTAAGTTTATTCAGGTAAAAAATGCTGCCAACTTCAAACTGTCCGCCAGCTGTAATCACTTCGTTGGTTTTCAGGTCACCGCCGGGGAACCCGTAAGCTGCACGGAAATATATGGCGTTATCAAGCAAATCCGGACTATTTGCCGACTGGCTGAAAGCTGATGTTACTAAAAGAATAGAAAAGGCAATAGTAAGGATTCTTTTCATAGTTTGTTGGTTTTAGTTTAAATGCAAAAGTACATGAATGTTTTTGGAATGCAAATAGCTTAAAAGGATTGAAATTTTAAACCTAAATCTGAAACAGTTAAAGTGTATAAAATGTTTATATTATTTAGCCTCTTGCCAAACTTAACCTGCATAAATTTTTTTAGAAATCAGGGGTTGGCATCGCCGAACTCTCCGCGACAGTATTCGATCGAGGTGTCTGACATGTAATGGGAATTGAAACTAAATAACTGTTATTGAGAGCTATATGTAGCTTGCTATGCACAATCAGGACTTGTTGATTTGGAGTTCCTTTGATCTTTCTATGTCCTTCAAATTTTCCTTCAAAATATTTATTGCATTTAATTCAACTTTTTGACACTTATCAACCTGAAGTATAATGTACTATACATTCTATCCATCCGTGTATGTAAAATCCGTATATTCGACCTGATAAATTTAAAGTATTCCTCAATTATTAACGCTATGTATATCAGACAGATGTATGTTTTACATACAAGCATCTGAGGCACAACAAGAAGAACTTTATGTTGAAAACATGTCGAACCGGTAAATCCCTGCTGTTTCTTTTCAATGCTCCGGAAGGCTTAATAAAGGCAGTTCTATCAGGATTCATCAAAATCAAATGGCATTCTATATTTTTTCTTCTACTCTGTCTTCGTGTGTTTCCATCAGTTGCCAACAGCCCTGCTGCTGAAAATCCGGTTACTGACAGCCTTGTTTTAGCGCTCAAAAACACTCATTCACACTCCGAAAAAACCAGCACCCTATACGAGCTAAGCAAAGCATTTTACAATTCATCCGAACTTACCAAAGCACTCGAAACGAGCAACACACTGCTTGAACAAATAAGCAAACATGGCACCAAAACGGATTCGGCCAAATGCTTCCGGATCACAGGTTTGATATACCTGAAAATGGCCTGGTACGACAAATCCCTCGAAAATTTCATGAAAGCACAGCAGCTGTTTCACGATTCAGGCGACACAATTATGCAGGCCCGTGCACTTATGAATATTGGCATAGTACATGATTACCTTGGGAATAAACCTATGTCGTTAGCCTATTACAACAAAGCGCTGGAACACTTTAAAAGTAAAAATGATGAAGGCGGCATGGCCGATTGCGAATTAAATATTGCTATCTTACTTACCAAGCAAAAAGAATATGAAAAAGCGTGTGAGACTCTGATAATGGCTATAAGCATCTATGAAAAAACCGGGAATAAACCGAATCTTGCAGCTGCTTACACCAACCTGGGACTTACCTACAAGAAAATGGGGAATTATCCTCTGGCTATTGATTACCTGAACAGAGCAAATGTTATATGGGGTCCGATGGGTGATGAATATTACATTTGCAATTATCACCTCAATATGGGCGAAATAATGCTCGATATGAAAAATCCCGGGCAGGCAAAAATCCATCTTACCAAAGCCGAATCCCTGGCCAGGAAATATGAATTTAAAGAAATGGAAGCCCTGGCTTATGAGTATTTATCGGATTACAATGCAGCAATAAAAGATTATTTAGCAGCTTACACCTATCTTAATAAGTCGAAACAGCTGAACGACAGTATTTTAAATGCCGAAACCACTGAAAAGGTAAACCAGATTCAATACCATTACGAAATTGCTAAAAGAGAAGCCGATAACGAAAAACTGGTAAAACAAAACCTGAGTAAAGAACTGCAATTATCAAAACAGAACCTGTTTCTTTATATCCTTTCGGTAATACTTGTTTTTATTGCCGTGCTGGCCATTTTCCTGGTGAACCAGAACCGTGCTAAACGGAAAGCCAACATGCTGCTTGCAAATCAAAATGAGCAGATTGAGGCTCAAAAGAATGAGCTGGTAAAATTAAATGCTTCCAAGGATAAATTCCTTTCGATCCTGGCCCACGACATACGAAACCCGCTGAGTTCAATATTTGGGTTAAGCGATATTCTGGTTAACGATTACAATACGCTCACAGAAGATGAAAAGCTGGTTTTTACACGAGATATTCATACCCTGTCCGAAAATTTATTCGAAATCATTAATACGCTTCTTGCCTGGTCGACCTCGCAAAGCGGAATGATTGCTTACCGGCCAAAACCGTTTCTGATAACTGAGTTATGCCGCAAATCAATCCAAAACCTTCAAACCGTTGCCAAACAAAAAGACATTAAGCTCATTAGCAGCGGCGATGATTCACTTGAAGTACATGCTGATGAGAACATGATTTTTTCGGTACTCAACAACCTGATCAGCAATGCAATCAAGTTCTCTTATAGCGGCTCCAAAATCCGTGTTGAAACCACTCAAACGGATGGATTTGCATCCATTTCCGTTATCGATACAGGCATGGGGCTGAACGCCGAAAATAAAAACAAAATATTCCGTTACGACCATCATTTCCTGAGCAAAGGTACCGCAGGCGAATCAGGGACCGGGCTTGGACTTATTCTCTGTAAAGATTTTGTTGAAAAAAATGGCGGCACCATCCGTGTTGAAAGCGAGAAAAACTTAGGGAGTACTTTCACTTTTACGATTCCGGTGAATAATCAGCTGACATCGACTCCTCAGTCCGAAAATCGCATCTCAGCAGAAATACCACAAGCCTGATTCACATCTGAAATCGAAAGATTCCTTTATCCATATAACTTGCACCTCCTGATCTTTCTGATAGTCAGGTGAGAAAACTGATGCCAGGTTGCCTGGTCTGTTGCAGCAATCTGGTCCATTTTATTCCGCCGGATCGCTACTTCTGATGGTGATGCGATATTTTCGAAACATTTCCTAAAAGTGTCTATTTTTACCGCTGAAATAATGCATCCGGCATTACCATGATCCATGAATAAACATCTCCTCTTCCTGATAGCGTGCCTGGCGGTTTTTACTACGCTAAGGGCACAATACAGAAGCAATGTACACTCCATTTCAAGGCGCGAAGGCTTATCGAACGGCGCTGTGAACACCATTGCCAAAGATGCTGAAGGATATGTATGGTTTGGCACCTGGAACGGGTTGAACCGCTACGACGGAAGTAATATTGTACCTTTTCTGCCGGGTATCAGGCCATTTGACATACATAATCATGTAGTCAGGGAACTGTATCCAACCTCATCGGGCCAGGTATGGATGCTCACTAACAAAGGAGTTGCTCTTTACGACAATTATACGAATCGCTTTAATCCGTTTTTTACCAGGGAGTCGGAACAAATAAATTACGAAAATGATATTTCATTAACTCATTCCGATAGTTACGGAACAAAAGTGGCTGTGTATGGAAGCGGCATTTTTTCGTACGACTCACTATCAAAGCAGTTTAAGCGAATTAAATTTGATGCCGTTTCGTCAAAAGCCTCCCTCGGCATAAAACGCCTGCATTCCATCGGCCCATACTCTTACTGCATTAGCGGAAGCAATAAACTTTTAAAGATTGAAACCAACCACCTGGAGGAAATTATTCAGTTACCTATCACTTCGGATATTTCGTCGTCGCTGGGCGTTTTGCTTCACAACCGACCTTACCTGCTTATCACGCAACGTGGCGGCAATGCTGTAATGGTCGATATTTTAAACAAAGTAATCACCCAGCTGAGAATCCCCGACGACATCATCACATCTTTTGCACCATCTGCAACTCCCGGACGACTATGGGCCGGTACCGAAAAAGGGAAAATTTACAGCTTAAATGCGGCAGGCGGCGAATTCGAAATGCTGAAAATCCCTTCCGATTCATTCGTTAAAAACCCAATAGCGACAAGGGTTTTAAGCATCTGCGAAACAGTGCCTGATATTCTTTGGATTGGCACCGACGGAAACGGTGTTTATACGATGAAACTTTCCGATTTCCCAAATAAAATATTATCATCCAGGCAATTATCCTACCCGATTGTCAGAAGCATCCTGATTACCCGCAACAAGGATATGCTTATCGGCACAAAAGGAGGTGGTATTGATGTTTTTGATTCAAAAGGAAATCATATTAAAGAAATATCAGTTAAAAACGGTCTTAGCAACAACTCGGTACTCTCGTTTCACGAACGCAGCGATGGCAGCATATGGGTAGGAACTGACGGGCGCGGCATTGATATTATTTCGCCCGATTATAAAACAATCAGGAATTTCCCCCGCGATTTTATAAGCAACGCCAACCCGGGATTCGCCTCTGTTTACCGGATACTTGAGGACAGCGACCATCGTTTATACCTGGGCACCAGCGGATTCGGTGTTATCATGATTGATTTTGCCCAGAACCGGCCTTCGGAACCGGTGTATTATGAGCAGGTAATACTCGAAAAAAACACACCAACCAGCGGTCAGCAGAAACAGATCGTATATGCGCTTACACAGGAACGCCCCGGAATAATATGGGTAGGTACCCGCGGTTTTGGAGTGTATCGGTACAACACAATTACAAAGCGGGTGTTATCGCAACACAATTCGCAAACCAATCCCTCGCTGATCAAAAACGATGATATCCTTGCTTTATTTACTGATGATAAAAATACCATATGGGTGGGAAGCAGCGCCGGCATTTTTTCGCTTTTGCCTGCGCAAAACGGAATTGTTCAGGTTGCCGGCCTAAACCTGCAGGATGAATTGTCGAATGCATCAATCCACGCCATACAGATGGACAGGCAGGGGAACCTGTGGGCCAGCACTAACCATGGACTTTCGTGTATTGACTTACAGAATAAAACAGTTAAAAGTTTCACTTCCAACGACGGGCTCATCAATGTAGAATATAGCGATGGAGCTTCATTTTATGATAATCTCTCCGGCGAATTGTATATGGGAGGCACCATGGGCGTGGATATGATACAAACCAGGGAAATTAAATTTTCCTCTTTTTTCCCTCCCATAGCCATCAACGAACTGCTGATCCGGAACCAGGTGGTCGAAATCGGGGACGAAAGTGTGCTTACCAATCGCATGAACCTGCAATCGCGGTTGGAACTTCAAAGCAATCAGAATGCGCTGGCTTTTTATGTTTCGCCACTTGCTTATTGGGGGAAAGAGCGTCACCGGATATCCTACCGGCTGAAAAATTTCGACGATAACTGGGTGATAAATCCTTTTAACCAGGCAATCAGTTTTACAAATCTGAATCCGGGTAAATATTTCCTGCAAATACGCGTGAGCGACGAAAATGGTAAGTGGTCGGAAAAACTGAAGGAAGTTGAAATCATTATTAATCCTCCTTTCTGGCGCACGAAATGGGCAATAACTGCTTATATTTTATTGTTTATCGGTATACAGTTCCTGCTTATCCGATCCTACATCCGGCGTGTTTCGAGGCGAAAAGAAGCAGCCCTTTTAGAGTTTACCCAACAAAAGGAAAAAGAATTACAGAACTATAAAATTGAATTTTTTACCAATGTAGCTCACGAATTCCGTACGCCTCTCACCCTGATAAACTCCCACATACACGCGCTGCTCGAAGAATCCGAAGCCACAGGAAAAAATCCACGCCTGCTTAAAGTCTATAATAACAGCATCAAGTTACAAAAACTGGTGCTCGAAATTATCCAGTTCCGGAAACTGGAAAAAGGCAAAGAACCCTTGAATATCAGCAGTGTAAATCCCGAAATGCTTGCGTTGGAAGTAATTTCGGATTTGGAGCCGCTCGCTCAGAAACGTGAAATTGCCTGCAAGGTGATTTGCGACCAAAAAGACGTTTTTATTAATACCGACGCTGATAAATACCAGCGGATTATTACCAACCTGGTGTCGAACGCCATTAAATACAACAATGCGGGTGGATATGTACATGTACGGATTACTTTTGGCGAACATGAGTGCATTACCGAAATTGAAGATAACGGTGTTGGAATCAATCCTGAATTTAAGAGCAAAGTTTTTGAACCTTTCGGAATTTCATCGGCTCAGAAAAGAGGAAGTTTCCCGGGTTACAAATCAACCGGGCTCGGGCTGGCAGTTACCAAAGGGATTGTGGAGTTACTCAAAGGCACTATTACGTACGAAAGCCAGCCGAACCAGGGAACACGGTTTACTTGCCGCTTTCCCGATATTCACCAGGTAAATACAGCCAATGTGGTTGAAGTACAACCCGATGATACCGGCGAAATGGTTTTAATTGATGAAGAAAACGAAAAGGATATCATAAACTCCATAGTACAATCGGCCGAAAAGCCAACGCTTCTGCTGGTAGATGATGACAGGGAAATACTTGAATTACTGAACGATATGCTCCGGCCTTTGTATAATCTTACTTTTGCCGGAAATGGAGCTGAAGCATTGCACATTCTCGAAAACCATGCGATTGACCTCGTTGTTTCGGATGTTATGATGCCCGAAATGGATGGAATAGACCTCTGCTGCAGGATCAGGCAGAATTTTGATACCAGCCACCTTCCGCTTATACTTTTAACTGCCAAAGCTGAAATTGAAGATCGTATAAAAGGTCTGCAGGCAGGTGCCGACTCCTATATCCCAAAACCATTTCACCCCGATCATTTGAAAATACGTATTGAAAAACTGCTGACCAAACGACTGAATATCAGGCAAAGTTTTGCCAACAAGGATGATGCTTCAGCATTGATCAACGAAATCCCTGATCCTTTTTTCCAGAAATTGCTCACTTATATTGATGAGAATATTGATGATGAATCATTATTGACTGAAAAACTGTGCGACAGACTGGCCATCAGCAAATCATCCCTTTACAATAAAACCAAATCGGTACTCGGCACCACGCCACACGGGCTGATAAACCAGCGCAGGATGCGAAAAGCCTCTATACTGCTCGATTCCACGACCTTAACCGTAAGCGAAATCATCGACCAGACCGGATTCAACAGCCGGGCACATTTTTATGAGCTTTTTAATAAAGCATTCGGTTGCTCCCCTTCAGAGTACAGGCAGAAGAGGAAAATGGCCTGATGAAGCAAAAAGCAAAGCTGAATTGTAAGACGCCAGACCAGGAATTGATTACAGTTTTTTCTTTCTACGAAAACTGGTTTTCCAATCCATTTCCTTCAAATCTGCTATATACAGTCTATTTTGGAACCTGCCGGACAAGATCGGGAACATGCCGGACAGCTTTTGAGCATTGGTATATTAGATTTGCTATCGGAAAAAACTACTGAAAATGGATATCGCAAATCGTTTCCCGTCAAATCCCCTTCTTCGACCTGCCGACTTAAAACCAGGAATCAATGGAATGGAAATACTATGCCTGCTGAACCCTGGTGTGTTTCAGTTCGAAGGCAAAATATGGCTCCTGCTAAGGGTTGCCGAAAGGCCCAAACAAATAGAAGGTAAAATCAGTTTCCCGGTATATAATAGTAAAGGTGAAATAGAAATACTGAGTTTTGATAAAAATGATCCTGATCTTGATGCCACTGATCCGCGTGTGATCAACTATAAGAAAAAGGATTACCTTACTACCCTCTCCTACCTGCGGCTTGTTTGCAGCGACGACGGCGTAACATTTTACGAACCGGAAGGCTACCCCCCGATTTTTGGCAAAGGCGAGCTCGAAACTTTTGGTATCGAAGACTGCCGCGTGGCAACCATGAACGATGGTTTCTGCCTTTCATTCACTGAGGTATCGGAGTTTGGCGTTGGCGTAGGGCTTATCCGCACTACCGACTGGAAAAATTTCAGCCGCGAAGGCATGATTTTCCCTCCGCACAATAAGGATTGCGCCATTTTCGACGAAAAAATCAACGGTACCTATTTTGCCCTTCACCGTCCCAGCAGTCCCGAATTAGGCGGAAACTACATCTGGCTGGCCCAATCGCCCGACCTGATACACTGGGGACAGCACAAATGCATAGCAACAGTTCGGCCCGGAATGTGGGATTCGGCACGAGTTGGTGCCGGCGGAGCGCCTATACGCACCGCAAAAGGCTGGCTCGAAATATACCATGGCGCCAACAGCGACCATCGCTATTGCCTTGGCGCACTGCTTCTCGACAGCAACGATCCTTCAAAAGTACTTTCACGAAGTATCGAACCCATCATGGAACCACTTCAGAAATACGAACAAACCGGTTTCTTCGGAAACGTTGTGTTTACTAACGGACATTATGTTGACGGCGATAACATTTTTATGTATTACGGAGCCAGCGACGAGGTTATCTGTGGCGCCAGGTTCTCCATCTCCGAAATACTATCAACACTAACTTAATACCAGGTACCGACTATGTTAGCTAAACTGACCACCGAATTCCGGTTTTTCCTTTCGATGCCGCACAACATGCGGGTACTACTCATTACCAATATGCTTTATGCATTGGTTCTGCCGGTGGTCGAAATTTTTATGGCGGCTTACATCATGCGCTATTTTGCAAGCACCAGCTATGTCGCTATTTTCCAGGTTGCTATGTACACCGGAATTATTATCACCTCACTTACAAACGGGTTTTTACTCAAGCAGTTTAAAGTTGCCCATCTTTACAGTTTCGGTATTCTGCTAAGCGGTTTATCGATGGTAGGGATGATGTTTGTAAAAGACATTGCATTACCCGGTTTAATTATTTCGGGTACGCTGATAGGAGCTGCTTCAGGATTTTTCTGGACGAATCGCTACCTGATGGCATTAAACACCACGAAAGACGAAAACCGCAACTATTTCTTCGGCCTCGAATCGTTTTTCTTTACCGTTTCGAATATAGCGATACCTCTGGCTATCGGCGCTTTACTTGCTTCAATTGACGGGGTAACAATTTTCGGAATTGTGTTTGACGTTTACCAAGGTTACCGGGTTGTAACGATAATGGTTTTTGCTATTACGATACTGGCCTGTTTTTCGCTTGCCCGCGGGAAATTCGAAAATCCCGTACAAAAAGATTTCCTCTATTTCCGCTTCGATAAACTCTGGAACAAACAAATTTTACTTGCCATATTAAAAGGACTTGTGCAGGGATTCCTGGTAACGGCTCCGGCCATGCTGATCATGAAATATGTCGGGAAGGAAGGCTCCCTCGGACTCATACAGGGAATAAGCGGCGGACTTACAGCAATCCTTATCTATTTACTTGGGCGCTTTGCAAAACCGAATCACCGAATCCTGATCTTTGGATTTGGCATCACACTCTTCCTTATCGGAACAATCGTAAATGGCATAGAGTTATCCATGTTCGGGGTAATGGTATTTGTATTGTGCAAAGTATTCTTCCAGCCATTGCACGACCTGGCGTATTACCCGATTATGATGAAGGTGATAGATGTTGTGTCGAAACGCGAAAACCGAAATAAATACGCGTATATCCTGAACCACGAATTCGGATTATATGCCGGAAGAGTAGCCGGACTGGGACTCTTTATTTTCCTGGCTTTCTATGTGTCCGAAACGTTTGCGCTCAGGTATTCACTCGTTATAGTTGCTGTATTGCAAATGCTTTCGATCCCGTTGGCTAAAAACATTATGAAACAATCATACGAAAAAGAACTATGAAATTCTCAGGAACAATAATTCTGTCGCTGGCACTAACGCTTTCAATTTATTCCTGTAAAACTGATACCGGAGTAGCCGTTGTGCAAACACCCATTGCCCGTGTTGAGCAAATGCCCGATTTGCCTCAGCCATATAAAATTATTGACTGGAAACAAAAAGCACTGCAATTCGACAGCCTGGTATTTAATTTCAGCAATACAACCGCAGGCGGTCCGTTTATCTGGCTCGACAGTGCACGCCGCAACTTCAACCAGGTAACATTCGGACTTTATACCGTAATCGGCGATGTGCGACAGGGCCCAACCAAAAACAACGGCGAATTTCACGAAGCGCTTACAGCTTACAATTCATTGATCAGCGCCGGGTTGCTGGGCATTGACAAAACAAATCAGCAAGGCTATAATTACGTTAAAATGGCTCAAAACTATTTTAACAGCGATACCAAATGGAATATCGTAATGAACAACACCAATCCAGCCGTAGCAATGGCTGGCGGCGGTTATGGCCGCGACTGGTGGTACGACGTTTATCCGAATGTATTGTATTACGGAGTTGCCGCATTGTATCCTGATGTTGAAAATACCGAAATGATACAGCGTTCAGTCGCCGATCAGTTTTACAAAGCAGATTCAACGCTTCAGGGCAACTATAATTATTCCTTTTTCGATTATGCCCAAATGAAAGGCATGAACAACAATGTACCTCAACAACAGGATGTAGCCGGCGGACACGCATGGGTATTGTATTCTGCCTATCAGAAATTTGGCGACGAACGCTACCTGAAAGGAGCCAAAAGTGCCACCGAAGCTTTACTTAACCAAAAGGAAAGCCGTTTTTACGAAATTCTGCTGCCGTTCGGAGCCTACACTGCTGCCAGGCTCAATGCCGAACACGGCACAAATTACGATGTCACAAAGTTGCTGAACTGGTCGTTCGACGGATGCCAGGCGAA
The DNA here is from genome assembly GCA_964583325.1 of uncultured Lentimicrobiaceae bacterium. GTDB lineage: Bacteria > Bacteroidota > Bacteroidia > Bacteroidales > UBA4417 > UBA4417. The sequence continues at coordinate 10,649 of CAZOXJ010000049.1, read as the reverse complement.
AGATGGCCGCTATGGCTGGGGGGTAATTGCTGAACGCTGGGGCGATTACGATGTTTATGGCCTGCAGGGAAGTATCACGGATGGAGGCGGTTACGGTTTCTTTATGAATTCCGTGGCAATGGCATGGCCGCTGGTTCCTATGGTAAAGTATGAGCCTCAATACGCTAAAACCATCGGCAAATTTATGCTTAATGCCGTAAATGCTTCACGTCTTTTTTATCCCGACCAGGTTGACAACGCACACCAGTGGCTTCCGGAAATGAAAGACATTACCAATGGAATTATCGGCTACGAAGGCATCCGCAAAATGGATGATTATAACAATCCTGCTTTAAAAGGAATTTCCCCGGTTTCGTTGGGCGATGGTCCGAAATGGGTCGCCGGCCAGCCGAAAGAATCTATGTTCAGCCTTTACAGTACTTCTATTGCAGGCATTTTCGGAGCAATAGTTCATACCACCGATGTGGAAGGTATCCTGGCACTGGATTGCAATATCACTGACTTTTATGCCGAAAATAAATACCCCGAATTCCTGTATTTCAATCCTTTCGCCGAAGAAAAAACAATAACGTACCACTCCGAAAAAGAAGTTGATCTGTTCGACATTGTTTCGAAAACCTACCTTGCAAAATCACAAAACGGAGATATTGCAGTGAAAATCCCTGCAAGCTCAGCCATTGTTGTTGTAGAGTTACCGGCAGGTTCAAAACTAACCAGGGAAGGCAAAATGCTCAAAGTCAAAGATACAGTAATCTCATACAAGTAGTTTTAAAGTAAGGGTTGAAGCAACATATTTAAAATCAGCGAAATGAAACATCTTATACTTTTCTTATTTTCACTCACAACAGCGGCATGTCTGTATGCACAAACACCGCTTACCGGAACCGTGGTTGATTCCAAAACAGGAGAAACCCTGGTTGGCGTTACCATTGTATTAAAAGGCACTACACAGGGTACCACAACGGATATCGACGGCAATTACAGCCTGGTATCCGAAAACCTTAACCCTGCTGCTGTGGTTATTTTCACTTACATCGGCTATTCGCCGGTGGAAGAAACTGTTGGAATCCGCAGCAGGATTGACGTTAAGCTAACTGCTGAGTCGGTAATGCTCGACGAACTGGTAGTAGTGGGATATGGAAGCACCAAAAAGCGCAATGTGCTGGGAGCGGTTACCAAGGTTGATTCCCGCGATTTAAACCGGATTCCTGTTGCCAGTTTCGACCAGGCTTTGCAGGGACGGGCTGCCGGCGTGCAGGTTACCCAGAATACAGGTGCTCCCGGCGAAGGTGTTTCGGTCCGTATCAGGGGTGCAGGATCCATTAATTCGAGTAACAACCCGCTGTATATTGTCGATGGGATTCCAACTACCGATGCACTGAAAATGATATCACCCGCTGATATTGAAAACATTACTGTACTAAAAGATGCTTCGGCTGCTGCCATTTACGGTTCACGGGCCAATAACGGAGTAGTGCTTATTACGACGAAAAAAGGGATAAAAGGCCAGGCCAAGGTTACCTATAACGGGCAATTTGGATTTCAGAAACCGGTAAGGCTTACACCAATGGTAAACACCACGGATTATGTAACCATATATAACGAGGCTGCCACCAACGACAACATGAATCTGCCTGTTTCGCTGCAGCGTCCGCTTATTTCTGCCGAAGAGGCTGCCCGCTTCGATGATATCGACTATGTGGATGAGCTTCTTCGCACAGCTCCGGTTACTTCGCACGAACTATCCATTTCCGGCGGTACCGAAACCACCAATTACATGATCTCCTCGTCGTATTTTAACCAGCAGGGTATTGTAAATAATACAGGTTACTCACGCGGAACGGCAAGGATAGATGTTAATTCGGATGTAAGCAAATGGCTCACCGTTGGATTAAGCATGCTTGCAGGAGTTTCGAATAATGATATTATCGGAAGCTCAGGCGATGGGTATGGCGGCAATGGCGGAAGTGTGGTGAGGTATGCTTTTTTCCGCAACCCGGCCATCCCTGTAAAATTTGAAGATGGAACCTTTGTTGACCGTCCGGCGGAATATTTCGGTGCCCAGGTGTATGACTCTTACCTGGGAGATGGCTATAATCCAATCGGAATGGCTGAATACAACGATAACAACCGCAAGGACGACAGCTATCTCGGAAAAGCATATTTCAAAGCCAAAGTATATAAAGATTTAAGCTTTACCACCAATTTCGGTATGGATTACCGCAGTTCCGACAGCCGGCGTTTTAGCCGTACCTGGGGAACTGATAACCGCATCAACGCAAGGAACGGCCTCAGCGTTTCGACTGAACGTATTGCAAACTGGACATTGAACAACCTTCTCAATTACGAAAAAAACTTTTCCGAATTCCATACTTTTTCAGCACTGCTTGGATTCGAAGCTATTCAAAACAACGGGAAAGTGCTTTATGCCGATGATTCTGATTTCCCCATTCAACAGGACGAACTTATTTATATCGGGAACGGGATTGGCATTAAAAACAGCTCGCAGTCGGAATACACATCTTCGCTGGCCTCGTTCTTCGGACGTTTCAATTATGATTTCAAACAAAAATATTATGTGTCGGCAACTATCCGCCGCGATGGCTCATCACGGTTTACCGGCGACAACAAATGGGGTAATTTCTATTCATTGTCCGGCGGTTGGGTAATAAAACAGGAATCTTTCCTTAAAAATGTCGGCTGGCTCGAAAATATGAAAATCCGCGTCGGGTACGGAGCAATAGGAAACCAGGAAATTGGCCTTTATGCCTACAGCGACCGTATTTCTCCGTATTTCAACTACCCTTTCGGCGGAGTATCGTACAATGGCTACGCACAAACATCACTTGGCAACGAAAACCTGAAATGGGAAACCAGTTATCAGTACAACGGTGGTATTGATGCCGAACTCTGGAAAGGCGCTTTTGCTTTTTCGATCGACTATTTCTATAAAGTAACTGAAAATATGCTCGTTAAAGCACCAAATCCACCTTCGGTAGGTGATGCTGAGGCAGCCTGGATCAACAGCGGATCGGTACTGAATACCGGTATTGAAATAGAAGCTGTTTACCGTAAAAATAAAAGCGACTGGGGATATTCGGTAGGCGGCAATGTTACTTTCCTCCATAACGAAGTACTCGAACTCGATGCCGCTTTGTACGGAGGCAAGGTTGAAACCGGCGTATATGCAACCCGCACGGAAGTTGGACAGCCGATCGGGTCTTTTTACCTTCTCGAAATGGAAGGAATATTTCAGAACGAAACGGATATTTTACTATCCGCTTTCCAGGGAAACAGCATTGAGCCTGGCGATGTGAAATTCAAAGACCAGAATGGCGATAACCGCATCGATAATAGCGATCGCGTGCATATGGGAAGCGCTATTCCTAAACTTTTCGCTGGCATTAACCTTGCCGGAAATTATAAGGATTTTGACGTAAGCATATTTTTCCAGGGTTCCTATGGCAATAAAATTTACGCTCAGATCAACCAGGATATCGAAGGATTTTATCGCGGTTTTACCGTAACACAACGATATTTTGACGAACGCTGGACCGGCGACGGAACATCCGACACCCAACCCCGTGCAGCATGGACAGCCAAATCAAATAATGCCCGTCCCTCATCACGATTCCTTGAAGACGGCTCCTACCTGCGTCTTAAAAATATGCAGATAGGTTATACCATTCCTCAAAAAGCACTCGAAGTTATCGGAATGGCGCATGCCAGAGTGTATGTGTCGGGTACCAACCTGCTGACATTTACCAAATACTCAGGCCTCGATCCCGAAATGACGGTGAGTGATAACTCCAAAAGCGAAGGCGATCAGGCTTCGGGTATCGACTGGGGAACTTATCCTTCGGCAATGACCATTATGTTTGGTGTAAACATCAACTTTTAATCAGATACGGCTATGAAACACACAAAATATAATTCCAGCAGCCTTTCAGTTTACAGATTGCAGAAATACGGCATAAAATCCTTTATAAATATCGCTGCAATACTTCTTGTAATCATACTTATTTCGATGAGTTCGTGCAACAAATTCCTGACGGAAGATCTGAAAGGGACTTTTTCGACCGACACTTATTACAAAAATGACAAACAGGCCATACAGGCTATCAACGGCACCTACAATGCCCTGAGCTTTGCAAGCTCCGACAATTATATCTGGGTGTTTGGCGATATTGCTTCGGACGATGCCGTAAAAGGCGGAAATCCCGGCGACCAGGCTGAAATCAGCTACATTGATAATTTTACAGCTGATGCCAATAACGGAATAATTGGCAATTACTGGAGTTTCGCTTACGAAGCCATTGCCAGGGCCAATAACGTAATAACTTACGTGCCCAATGTTCCTATGGATGAAGCACTCAGGAGCAGGATAATAGGCGAGGCCAAATTTATCAGGGCGTATACCTACTTCAACCTTGTAAATATCTTTGGCAGCGTTCCTCTCAAACTCCTGCCGCAGATCACGCAGGAAGCCATCCATGTGCCTCTTAGCGATGCAGCTGCCGTTTATCAGCAAATCGAAAAAGACCTTACCGAAGCCGCTGCCGTTCTTCCAGTGTCTTATACTTCGTCCGACGCTGGCCGGGCTACCACAGGCGCCGCACTGGCAATGCTGGGCAAAGTCAACCTGTATCAAGGAAAATGGTCAGCTGCGCTGGGATATTTCCAACAGCTTGATAACCTGGGAATATACGGCCTGTTGCCAAATTATTCCGATAATTTTAAACTGGCTAACGAAAACAGCAAAGAATCCATTTTTGAAATTCAGCATCTCACAGCACAAAGCCCGGGTGAAGGCAACGGTTTGAATCAATGGTTTGCGCCTCCAACCGAAGGTGGGTATTATTTTAATGCTCCTACGCAGGTGCTGGTTGATGCTTTTGAGAAAACGGCAGACGATGAAGTTGATCCACGCCTCGATTACAGCATTGGCCGCGACGGACAGCCGTGGCTCAATGGAGAACCATTCAGTATGGCATGGTCGCCTACCGGATTTCTTACCAAAAAACACCAGCAACCACTTTCGGAAATATCATCTTCGCTCAAAGGCGATGGCGACCTGAATTACATTTATTTGCGGTATGCCGATGTGCTGCTGATGAAAGCGGAAGCATTCCTCGAAAACGGCCAGGCCGATTCGGCAATGGCTAACCTTAATAAAGTAAGGCAGCGTGCCCGTGCGAGTTACAACGGTACAGTACCGGCAGGTCTTCTTGCCGACATTACAACCACTGATAACAACCTGCTGCGCGATGCTATCCGCAACGAACGCCGGTCTGAGCTTGCACAGGAATTTCACCGCTACTTCGACCTTATGCGCTGGGGAAAAACAGCCGCCGAAGCCGTTCTTGGTCCGGATTTCAACTACGACACCAAGCGGTATTTACCCTTACCACAAGCCGAAATTGATGCCAACCAGGCAATTAATTAATGACGGGAGTCGGAAGACGGAAGTCGGGAGTCGGAAGTCGGAAGAAAGATATCGGTAGCGAATGGGAAGTAGTACCAACCCGAAGCCGAAAGTAAACTCAGGATAAAAGAAATAAAAATGGAAAATCAATTTACCTGACCAGATCAATCCTGGAGTTAGCAGTGAAGATTTCAAAGAAAATCTCACGACTCCTGTCTTCTGGCAAGTGCAGAAAGTCCTATAAAATTGACATCAAAACTCAAGTAACAATTCACCCAAATTCTCTTAATTAATAACCAATCAAAATGAAAATGAAAAACCTGATGAATTTCCGCACTTTGCTGATTATGATGATCGTAAGCTCAGCAATGATCCTTGGCTCCTGCAAAGACGATGAAGATCCAATCGTTGAAGGAGACAAAACTGAACTCAATGCATTGATTGTCGAAGCTGATGCACTTGCAAATGCCGCTACCAGCGCCGATTATCCGCAGGCAGCTATTGATGCCTACAAATCGACCCTTGCAACCGTTAAAACAGCTGCTGCAACACCACTTACACAAGCTGAAATCGATAACCTCGAAACACAGTTAACTGAAGCCATGAACACTTTTGAAGCGCAGGCTTATGGTTTTATTGATGAAGCAATGTACCTGAATGCCGGCTGGCATTTCGACGAAGGAACCGGAACAACGGCTACCGCTTTTTCAACAACCAAACATGTTGCTACTTTCTTCAAAGGAAATACTGTAATTATGGGCGCTTCGGCTATGTCACCTTCGTGGGTTGACGGTGTTAATGGCGGAAAAGCTGTATATCTTGATAAAGGAGCTCACCTCGAAGTTCCTTACACAACAGCATTCCTTCCTGTTGACATCACCATCTCAGTATGGGTAAAACCTGATGCTTTGTACGAAAACAACTATATCGTTTCACAAAACTACTGGAATGGCTATAAACTTCAGACACAAGGCGGCGGAAAACCATTCTTCACTTACAAAAAAGTGGATGGCGGAATCATTGATGCTGATAATGAAACGGATAATTCAGTAAAAGCCGGTCAGTGGAACCATGTCGTAGTTTCAGTTAACGGAACAACCAAAGAACTAAAGTTCTATGTTAACGGAACCCTTACAAAAACATGGACCGAAGCCAATAAGTCAATCGGCCCTTTAACAAGGATTCTTACCGCTCCTGATCCTCAGCCGTTTATCATTGGTTGTGTTGCAACCGATGCCGAACTTGCAGCAAATTTCATGTCGTGGACAACAGCTGATAACTTTGGTTATTTCAAAGGCGTGATTGATGAACTTAAAGTTTATAATATCGCTTTGGCTGATGGCCAGGTTTCAAAACTCTATAACGACGAAAAACCTTAAACTTTTGGGTTAGTGTTTTTTGATTGAGGTGTGAGGAATGGCCCAATTGATCTGCATAGTTTATGCAGGCTTTTGGGCCTTCCTTTTTTCAAAATAAATCTGGTACAAAAATCTGGTTGTTATGTTAAGTAAAGGAATCATGTTCAGAATTTCGCTGTTACTGCTGCCTGTTTTCTGCATCAGTTATTATTCAATTGGGCAGCCGTTACACCTCAAAGCAACCGGCGATAATCAGAACGGATTTCATGTTGAAATTTATAGCGGCAACCAATTGGTGGTTACCCATACTGAAGAATTTTCTATCCGTTTTTATAGTACCGATGCCAGTACTACTACTTTTATTCCTGCCTGGAAAGGTGAAAAATGGACCGGAAACGATACCTCAATAACCCTTACGAGAAATTCGTACCTGCCAGAATTTGATGCCAACATCTCAGTTTCTGTCCATTATGAAATTGTGAACCGCAATGTGGTAAAAAAGACGATCCAGCTTTTTCAGCCCTCCATGACAGATATGTATTATATCCTGCAGGAAACCTCGCGACCTCCTGATAAACCCCTGAAATACATCACCTTTGAGTATGACAATTTTCCCGGCGGAATGGTGCATGAAATGTATCCGGCTGCCGGTTGGGTTACACCGGATAAAAAAGTAGTCGGATTTCTGACAGATGCAGGGTATAAGAACCAGTTTACACGAACCACACGCCGCAGATTCAGTGGGCGTGGAGGTGGATTTGTAGGGATGAGGATGCTTCCTGATCCAAATTTATACGCTGTTGCCACCCCGCAGGAACATTCGGATGGTAATGATTTTATCCGCCAGACTTTCGGCGAAATGTACAACCTGGATGCCGGAACCAGCAAAATTGTTAAAGCCGGAAACGTCTGGCAAAAAGAAGGAAATGTGGAAGTTGTGCGGAATGACAGCCTGATATCCCTTGTTTGCCATCCGGGAGGCAGAGCTGGTATTGAATTTACCGCGCCTTTCGAAGATCAGAAAATTTATACTATTTCATTCTTTTGCAAGGGCAATACTCCCGTTGCGCTTAAACTGTTTCGTATTCGCAATGGCATACGGACTATTGAACTTGAAGAGGGAGTAAAATACATCGATAATTTTCCGGCCAACGAGAAAGACTGGACTCTTTTTGAAGGAAGTATTTTAATACCCTATATTGAACATGATTCAGTCGAAATGTTTATTGGAACACAAGCAGGCAAGGAATCATGGCTCCACATCAAAGACCTTCAGTTTACCGAACATCAGCCACAAGTGGAAGCATACAATCAGCTTGCAATGGGTAAAACATCCGAAAAAACCACTTACATTTTCGTTGAGCCTTATACAAACCATAAAGATTTTATGATTTCCGCACAGACACGTTTGGCAGAAGGCAAAGGATTTAAAGGTTCGCAGATTGAAAAAATGATGTATGCCAATTTCAATATGCTTACATGGATTACCTCTGTTCGCGACATGACTCCATTCAACGTTCCGAACAAAAATTATTCGCCGGATATGTATAACCGGGATTCATTTTTTGCCTGCGTTTCCACGTATGACAAGGATTTGAATTTATCCATCTGGGAACAATGGGGCAAAACGCAGACACCTGAAGGCGGAATCGGTACTATTATCACTCCCTATATGGGCTCAGTGGAAGCAAAAGATAACGAAGCTACTATCGAGTGGCTGATTTGGGCCATGCTGAACAAACGCAGGTTTGGCGTTGAGCTGCCTCAGGATAAAATAAAACTGGCTGTTGATTATGTGCTGAATGAATTTGATGCCGGGCATGATGGGATTTGCCGTTCGCATTTCTCCCTAAGCCAGATTGATATTGTGGATTTCGAACCTAAAACCGACCGACTGGCTGTAAACCAGGGAATGCTGGCCATTGCCCTGCGCACAATCAACGAACTGGGTTATGAAATACCTGAAACCTACATTGTAAAAGTGGAACAGGAATATCGTAATTTTTATGATCCACAGCGAGGTCATCTCCTTTTTGATCGTAACTTTCCTGACTTGATAAACCTGAACGACCTGGAACCCGAATTCTTTTCGTTGTGGTTGTTCAACAGGCCGATGCTGACAGACGAAATGGTTATCAGCCACCTCAGCCAGGTTCCGATTCTTAATAAAGTGACCAATTCGCCGCATCCGGAACTGGGAACTACTGCACCTATACTTATCCGACTCACAAAGAATAAACAAGGCTATGCTTATTTGACCGGCGATTACCAACCTTTTGAAAAATTTGGCGAAGCCAATTACAGTAACGGTCAAAATGATGGCTACTACTACAACGGGGGAAGCTGGTTCCGGGCAGAATATTGCGCATACGTTGTTGGCCTAAAACACGGTTGGACGAATGCTGAAAAGCTAATGGAAAACCGCATCTGGGCTGAGATAAACCTAAATCCCGAATGGCCATTCAGTAAGGAATTTATTCCTACCAAATGGACAACTACGGATTCGTGGTGGGTTTCGACCAAAGGGCTTTGCTGGAATGTGTTCGTCCTGATGGCTAATGAAGTAGCTGGATTGCGAACTCCCGATATGGACCCGGACTATAGGGGAAAGTGATGGGGTGAGATGGAGAGGGGGGACAAGGAGA
>CAZOXJ010000049.1:0-1121 GCA_964583325.1 uncultured Lentimicrobiaceae bacterium | reverse complement strand
GGGCGACAAGGCGAGGGGCGAGGGCGAAACAGCGAGGGGAAAAGAGTGTGGATCAATTTCCATATAAAAAGATATCCATGAGTGTAAATACATGATTCACAACATTTAAAAATTACAACAATGAACCGGTTTATACTTTTACTGCAGTTTTGCATCATCACAATGCTTTCGGTTGCCCAGCAAGGACAGCTTAGTATTTCGAGGATTGATTTAATGCCCGATCTGCCTGCACCACTGTTGATCAGGGATTGGAATACGGTGGCGGTGAATTACGACAGTTTTGTATTTGATTTCACGAAATCCGGCCAATATTTGCCATTATCGCGCCTGGGAACCCTGGGACAATTCAATTATACTGATAATATTCCCCTGTTTCTTGATTCGTATGTAGGAGCGGATGATCACCTCAACCAGGCAGAAGCGATTAATATTATGCCCGCTATAATAGGAGCATCACTTGTCGGAATTGACAAGAGTAACCAAAATGGGATGAACTGGGTAACGATGTCGAAAGATTTTTTCAATCTGAAAAATGGCCAGAATGTTTATTTAAACGGGTATTCAACCACATCGGGCAACGATTGGTGGTACGACGTAATGCCCAATGTATATTTTTACCAGTTAAAAGCACTCTATCCTGCTGCTGCTCCCGAATTTGAGGCGCAGTTTACCACCGTTGCCGACCGATGGCTCTATTGTGTGAAGCAACTGGGCGGAAGCGCCACACCCTGGACTGCGCCTGATATGAATTACCGGGCTTTTAACCTGGGTACAGGACAACCACTTACAACAGGCGTTCCTGAGCCTGAATCAGCCGGAAGTATCGCATGGCTGCTTTACAATGCGTATCTCGAAACCGGCAACAGGAAATATATGGAAGGTTCTCAACAGGCATTGGATTTTCTTGCGGGATTTACAACAAACCCATCCTATGAACTTCAACTACCCTACGGAACGCTTGCCGCTGCCCGTTTAAATGCCGTTGAAGGCACCAATTATCCGTTACAGAAATTACTCGATTGGTGTTTTGATCGCGGCGCTTTGCGAGGCTGGGGATCTATAGTCGGCACCTGGGGTGGTTACGATGTTTCCGGTTTGATAGGTGAGGCCAATGACGGCGG
>CAZOXJ010000048.1:20548-22342 GCA_964583325.1 uncultured Lentimicrobiaceae bacterium | reverse complement strand
AAAAAGTACGCTTTTGAGTATATTTGTGCAATCTAATAGAAAGTTAAAGGTTATGAAGGTAAAGCACCTTAGCAAAAAATCGGGTTTGCCTCCCGGCAGTCCTGTTTATACCGGCAACAAAACCGGCGCTACGGTTATAAGCATGCTTGTATATGACGATGATGATTTTCAGATTCATGAAAATATCTCACTCGAAAAAGCGATAAAACTTCAGGGAAAGACTTCTACTAACTGGATTATTGTAAAAGGCATTACCCAAACTGAAGGACTTCAGCAACTTGCCGATCATTTCGGTATTCACCCATTGATTTTCGAAGATATTTTTAATGTCGACCAGATGCCAAAAGTGCAGGATATTGAAAATAACCTTTTCGTCACCATGAAAAACCTGACCTGGGGTAAAAACGACAAAATTGAATCGGAACATATCAGTCTGTTCCTGGGTCCAAATATCCTCATCTCGTTCGAAGAAAACGGGAATATGATATTTGCTCCTATTATTGAACGGTTAAAAAACGGAAAAGGGAAAGGCCGTTTCCGGCAGGAAGATTATTTGTGTTACCTGCTTATCGACCATATAGTTGATAATTATTACGTATTACTTGACCATACGGAAGACCAGATCGAAGACCTCGAAAAACTATTGATTGATAATCCTTCGGATGAATTATCGCATGCATTTCTCCGGTTAAAGAAAAACCTCATGATACTTCGCAAAACGGTGAATCCGTTAAAAGAAGAGGTCAGGTTTCTCACACGCGAACAGTCCGACCTCATAAGTGAATACACCAGGCAGTACCTTAGTGATGTATCCGACCATCTTTCATTTTTAACACAATCGATCGATAGTTTCCGCGATATGATTGCATCAATGATGGATCTTTTGATGGCAAATAATGCCAACAGGATGAACAGTATAATGAAAACCCTCACAATGGTTTCCACTATAATTATTCCTATGACTCTGATTTCGAGCATCTACGGAATGAATTTTGCATTTATGCCCGAATTGCAATGGAAACTGGGTTATCCTGCCGTATTAGCCGGTATGGGAACAATAGGGCTCGGGATGTATATGTATATGAAAAAGAAAAAATGGTTCTGACGCCTTTTTCATGAATACCAAATCCATTTCAATCATTTGGAAATAACTTCAAATCCTCGCCTTGTCTCCCCATCTCCCCTTCTGCAACTTAAAAACAACAATTTCATTCAAACGCTATGCTACGGATTGGACTTTTAAGCGATACACATAGTTCTATTAATCCGCGGATTCTTGATTTCTTTTCAGGTTGTGATGAAATATGGCATGCCGGCGATATCGGAAATATCGAAACGGCTGATCAGCTGGCTTCATTTAAGCCATTACGAGCTGTTTACGGAAATATTGATGGTACCGAAATCCGCAAATCCTATCCTAAAAACCAGATTTTCTACTGCAACGACATAAAAGTTTTAATAACTCATATTGGAGGTTACCCCGGACATTATGAGAAGGAAGTCCGGCAACTCATTGAAACAGAAAAACCAGGTATTTTTATCAGCGGGCACTCGCATATACTGAAAGTGATGTACGACAAAAAATATGAATTACTGCATATTAATCCAGGTGCTGCGGGCAATTCAGGATTTCATCATGTTATAACCAGTGTGAGGTTTGTGATCGACGGGAAAGATATCCGCGATTTGGAGGTGTTTGAGAAGCAGAGATGAAGGGGGATTGAGGGGATTGAGGGGATTGAGGGGATTGAGGAGATTGAGGAGATTGAAGGGATTGAAGGGATTTAGGGGATT
>CAZOXJ010000048.1:5259-20448 GCA_964583325.1 uncultured Lentimicrobiaceae bacterium | reverse complement strand
CTTACCTCAACCTATCCGCTGAACGAACCAATTTATCATCGCGTTTAATTGCCCTGTTGGCCATTATCAGGAAAACCAAAGCAACAAGGGGAAGATAAATACCAAAAGCTTTGCTGTAATCAGGTACAATACTAATTTTCTTTTCGATCATAGGAATATAAAAAAAGAAAATCCCCATAATTAAAACAATAGAAGAAAGAACTCCTATGTTGGTGAGTTTAATCTGAAACGGTCGGTTTTTGTATTGAAAAATAGCGAATATTGTTAACAGGGCAATACCAGCTGTAACAAAAATCAGAGGTAAAAACACCATAGTAGCAAAAGCTTCAGGCTCCCCCGGAACCATATTTTTTAATCCGGTAACCGAAAATACATAAGCACCGTTTTCGGAGAAAAACTGGGCCAGTGGGAAAGCAAAAATCAATGCCAGGGCAATAACTGCAAGCGAAAGATATACGGTTTGAATACGCTGTATCATGATGAACAAGTGTTAAAATTCATCACAAAGATACTATTGTATGCTGAAAGTGAAAAAACAAAATATTGAAAGTTATTTCGCTACGATTCAATCGCGCTGAACCACAACTAATTGAAACGAATTTATGGCTGCAACCCCACCGTTAATCATTAAAATTATTGGATTGCATAAAATTAGCATCCCTATTTTATGCAATTTAGCATAGTAAAACTATTCAGTTAAAGCCTTAAACTACAAGTTTATAATACCTATGCCACAACGTACAACTATAATCTGGGACTGGAACGGAACATTACTGGATGATGCCGGAATATGCCTTACAGCAATAAACAAAATGCTCAAGGCTCGTAACTTGCCCGAATTAAGTCTCGAAAAATACCGTGATGTTTTCACATTTCCGGTGATAGATTATTACAGGAAGGTAGGTTTTGATTTTACAAAAGAAGAATGGGAACCTGTGGCCATGGAATTCATCAACTTATACCTCAGCGCCTTACCGGAGTGCAGATTAACTTCATTTGCCATTGATACGCTTGAACTCTTTAAGCATAAAGGCTACAGGCAGGCAATAATTTCAGCAATGCAACATGATGCACTTTTAAAATCAGTTACTGAACTGGGCATTTACGGATATTTCGATTACATCGGGGGAATCGGCGATCATTATGGGGGCGGGAAAGTTGATAACGCGCGAAACTATCTCAGCGCGGCAGGGCTCACTCCCGGAAAAATAACACTTATCGGCGATACGCTCCACGATTCGGATGTAGCGGCGGAGCTGAATTGCAGATGTATTCTGGTAACCACAGGACATCAGTCATTCAGCCGACTTCAGCAAAGTTCTTTACCGGTGATTCACAACCTTTCGGAAATTGAATCTGTGTTATAATTTAAAATCCGGAAATCAATTTATAAACTCAGTTCGCAATACATCCGTAATTAATGAGCAACCTAATATTCGGGATTCTAATTGTTTCATTTTGTACTACCAGTTTCTTTTTCTCGTGGAAATACTGGACAAGGGATAACTACAAAATCGCAATTCTGCTGCTTATCATTTGCGGCCTCGCTCTTCGGATTTATACATCCGCTGATTTTTTTCTCCATTCATGGGATGAAAGATACCATGCCCTGGTAGCCAAAAACATGATCCAGCATCCGCTTATGCCTACGCTTTATGATAATCCATTACTGAGTTACGATTATAAAAGCTGGATTGCAAATCACATCTGGGTGCATAAACAGCCATTACCATTGTGGGGAATGGCTTTAAGCATGTGGCTTTTTGGGGTTAACGAAATTGCTCTTCGGTTGCCATCCATCATCATGTCAACAATTGGTATTTATCTCACATTTGTTATCGGAAGCTACTTTTTCAGCAGAAAAACAGGTTACCTGGCGGCATTACTCTTTTCAATAAACGGGCTGATTATTGAGTTAACCGCGGGCCGTGTAGCAACCGACCATATCGATATCTATTTCCTGTTTTTTGTTGAATTGGCAATAGTTTTCAGTATCTGTTATGCGCAAAAAGGAAAAATGATTTTCAATATTCTGGCTGGGATATGCATTGGGGCCGCTATTTTATCAAAATGGCTTCCTGCTTTGATTGTTCTTCCGGTATGGCTTTTAGTTGTTGTTGATACCGGCAGATTTAAACCGAAGGATATTATTTCTCAATTCAGTGTACTGATTGTTACTTCGGTTATTATTTTTCTGCCCTGGCAAATTTATATTTACCAGGCCTTTCCTCTTGAAGCCAGATGGGAAGCAGGCTTTAATTTAAAGCATATTACCGAAGCACTTGAAGGGCAAACCGGGCCGTTCTACTATTTTGTGAACCAGGTAAGAATAAACTACGGTGAATTAATTTACCTGCCTTTGCTCTGGTTTTTTTGGAAAACATTTAAAAATAAAAGTGACAAAAAGCTACTGGCAATCAGTATATGGTTTCTGGTACCGTTTCTTTTTTTCTCATACGCAAATACCAAAATGCAGGCGTATATCCTCTTTACAAGCCCGGCTTTGTTTATGATGACTGCCGAATTCTGGCTTATGCTTGCCGCTTACCAAAAGAGCCACAAATTCAAATGGGTTTTTAAACTTATTTTAATTTTGCTCATTGCTTTACCTGCCCGTTATGCTATTGAACGGATTAAACCCTTTGACAAAACAGATAGAAATCCTCAATGGACAAAAGACCTTAAAAAGCTGAACGAAAGACCAATCAGCAGAGGTGTTTTATTTAATTATGACAATCCGATTGAAGCTATGTTTTATACTAATCTTACTGTATATCAACACATTCCGGAAATCGGAATATTAAACAATTTACAACAAAAAGGATATACAATTCTTATCAACGACAAAGGGAATATTCCTGTGAATATTAGAACTATGCAAGGCATTACTGTTTTAAACTTGCAGTCTCCAAACCCATAGAATTGCTGAACTGCTACTCAAAGGAAGCAGAATATGTGACCTGAATTTCACTTTAAAACAGAGATATCTGTTTACTCCGGAATTTCTTTTACTTCGTTTTTCAGTTCAGCTTCGCGGGTCTTGTCGTAATATATCTCATCCGAAATTGCGCCTTCAAAATAAGTTATCTCACTTTCCTTTTCGCCATTTGCTTTGTAAGCAGTCCAAATACCATGTTTCAAATCATCCTTAAATTGCCCTTCAAGCAATGGTTTACCATCCGGAAAAAGATACCGGGCAGAGCCTTCGTACTTGCCGTTCTTAAAATTAACTTCTGATTTTACAGTACCATCCGAAAAGTATTGTTTACTCAAACCTTCCTTTTTACCATTTTTATAAGGACACTCTTCGAGCAGTTGTCCATCATCGTAATAGGTCTTCCAGAAACCCACAGGTATTCCTTTGGAGTAATATTCCTCTGCCGAAATATTCTCACGCTCATTATAATACTTCCAGAGTCCGTCCTTTTTAGTATCGGCATAAACACCTTCAGCCATTTTTTTGCCGTTAGGATGATAATTTACGGCATTGGCAGTTTTCCCGTCAGACGAATAGGATAATTCCGAGCGTACTTTTCCATCTTCATAATAATACCTGAAAACACCTTGCGGAATATTATCCTTAAACTGTCCTTCGTAAATCACTTTGCCGGCGGCATCAAGCTTTCGCCATGCACCTTGTTTCTTTCCCTTTGAGTCGGTAATATTTTGGCCCTGAACAAATACTAAGTTGGTAAAGAATAATATTCCTATAAGGGTTAACAATTTTAATCTTTTCATTTTTTTGAGTTTTGCATCTGTACCGATAAACGAAAGATCGGATTTTAAAGTATAAGGGCAAATTTTACCTACTTTTGAGCAGCAAATTTACAAAGTAATTTAAACCTTTAACGTGTCAATTTGCATACCAAACTAAAATTAACATGGAGGGGAATTTTTCGTCACAATTATTAAAAAATGCTGTCAGCGAACTTACAAGGTTACCCGGTATAGGTCAAAAAACCGCGTTGCGCCTGGCGCTGCATCTGCTTAAACAACCTCCCGAAATTGCCGCCACTTTAGGCGAGTCAATCATAAAACTTCGCAGCGAAATCAAGTACTGCAAAAACTGTAATAACATTTCTGATCGCGACATCTGCGAGGTATGCGCCAACCCGAAACGCGACCAGTCAACCCTTTGTGTAGTTGAAGATATCCGCGATATGATGGCCATCGAAAATACCGGGCAATTCAAAGGGTTGTATCATATACTGGGCGGAATTATTTCTCCGGTCGAGGGAATAGGGCCTGCCGACATTAGTATTGGCCCGGTAATCGAAAAAGCTGGATCAGGAAATATTTCGGAAATTATACTGGCATTGCCGGCTACTGTAGAAGGTGATACCACCAATTTCTATCTTTTTAAAATGCTGAAGAAATTCGAAATAACTGTAACTATCATTGCCCGCGGAATTCCTGTGGGCGACGAACTCGACTATACCGATGAAATTACACTAGGCCGTTCGATACTAATGCGGCAGCCCTACCATGGAAGTACTACATAACAATGCTTGAACTATAGCGGGCGGCAACCTTAAGCATACCGGATTGGTTATTTTACAGCGTTCATAAATCAATAATAGGAAATGAAAACAGAACTTCATCCAGCTAATGAGCGTGGCCATGCAGGCCTCGATTGGCTCGACACTTACCATAGTTTCAGTTTTGCTACTTATTTTAATCCGGCCCGCGAACAATTCGGATGTCTGCGTGTGCTGAATGATGATGCAATTGCAGGTGGCACAGGATTCGATCTGCATCCGCATAACAATATGGAAATCATCACCCTGATGCTCGAAGGATCACTCGAACATCGTGATAGTATGGGAAACACACAAGTTATTGAACAGGGCGAAGTGCAGGTAATGAGTGCAGGAACAGGTATTTATCATGCCGAGTACAACCATTCGGAAACGGAAGATGCCAAATTATTCCAGATATGGATTTTCCCTCGCGAGAAAGGGCTTAAACCCCGCTACGACCAGAAGTTTTTTGAAGAACAGAAAATTAAGAATAAACTGGTGACCCTGGTAACTCCAGATATAAACCAGGAGGATGACACATTATGGATTCACCAGGATGCTTATATTTCGACGATAAATTTCGAAAAAGGACACAGTTTCGAATACAAAATCAGGATTCAGGGAAACGGCGTTTTCGCGATGGCAATTGAAGGAGATATTAAAGTTAACGAAAACACTCTAAAAGGGCGGGATGCAATTGCTGTAACCGAAGCCGTTACTATAAATTTCGAATCAGTTACTGATTCGAAATTGCTGATTATCGAGGTGCCGATGAGATAGGCAGAAAATGCTAGTTAAATAATCCAAGCTGTTTAAGTTCAGAACTTACATTCCCTTCCTCTATAAAATCGAATAACGTCAACTGGTTAGCTCCAACCTCATGATGTTGGTGTTCAACCAGATGCACATTACGTTGAAGAAATTCACTTAATGCTTTTCGAAAAACTTTGTTTTCGGTGGTATGGTGAGCCTTGCAGAACTTCTTCAGCATTTTATTCTGCGTTTCAGTAATTTTAAAATTCTTTTTATAGAATTTACTCTTACGAGGTTTCTTTTTCCCGCGTTTCGGCATGGCACACTGTTTATAAACTAACGCCTGCTAAAGTAATGCAATATAGTGCATTGTAGCAGCAGTAAGTGAAATAGTAATTCACAATTTATGAACAGGAAGTTGGGGTTTAGGATTTGGGGTTTGGGGATTGGTATTTGGATTTTGGTATTTAACACAGCTCCTAAATCAACTCTTTTATATCCTTAATTATCCGGGAGGCCAGTTCTTCAGCCTTTACAGCAGAAACACTTTCGGCATAAATCCTGATAATTGGTTCTGTATT
Organism: uncultured Lentimicrobiaceae bacterium; assembly: GCA_964583325.1. GTDB lineage: Bacteria > Bacteroidota > Bacteroidia > Bacteroidales > UBA4417 > UBA4417. The sequence goes on along the minus strand of CAZOXJ010000048.1, from coordinate 14,594 downwards.
TGATTTTCGCAGATGTACCCACTCATTACCGAATTCAATTTTTACGCCATCGATAGTGCTGTTAGGCTGATCTTTATATTTTTCATGAATTTTTTCGAGAATGAGATCGGTATCCATTCCCGGTGAGAGCGTAATTTTATTCTTCGAAATAGTATAATCAGGATAGGTTGCCCGCAACTGCGAACAGGAAAGTCTTGTCCTGGCAAGGTGTGTTAAAAACAACGCTATGCCTACAAGTGCATCGCGGCCGTAATGGATTTCGGGATAAATAACCCCGCCGTTTCCTTCGCCACCGATAACTGCGTTAGTCTCTTTCATCCTGTTTACAACATTCACCTCCCCTACTGCCGATGCCGAATATGTATACCCTTTGCCTTCGGTAACATCACGCAAAGCCCGTGTTGACGACATATTCGAAACTGTGTTGCCCGGAGTATGATTCAGAACGTAGTCAGCCACTGCAACCAGTGTATATTCTTCACCAAACATTTTACCGTCTTCACTCACAATGGCCAGTCTGTCAACATCCGGATCAACCACAAAACCCACGTGCGCTTTATGATCAACAACCGTTTTACTTAATTCGTGCAAATGTTCAGGCAGAGGCTCAGGGTTATGAGGGAACAGTCCGTTAGGATCACAATACAAATCAATAACCTTATCGACACCCAAGGCTCTCAGCAACCTTGGAATTACAATACCGCCGGTTGAATTTACAGCATCAATAGCAACCCTGAATTTTGCCTTTTTAATAGCTTCAACATCGACCAAAGGAAGATCGAGAACCATTTTAATATGCTTATCAATATACGAATTATCAGCAGAATAAGAGCCTAATTTCTCCACTTTACTATATTCAACATCAGGTGATTCGGCATTTTCGAGCACTTTTGCACCAGCATCGCCATCCAGAAATTCGCCCCTGGAGTTAAGAAGTTTAAGTGCATTCCATTCGCCGGGGTTATGGCTCGCGGTAAGGATAATTCCACCCTGGGCTTTATATCCGGTAACGGCCACTTCCACCGTTGGGGTAGTTGAAAGTCCAAGATCGATTACGTTAATGCCCATACCCATCAATGTACCGCATACAAGATTACTCACCATGGCTCCTGAAATACGGGCATCACGACCAATTACGACAGTTGTGTCTGAAGCCTGATTGCCATTTAAAATATAAGTAGCATACCCTGTTACAAATTTTACAATATCCGAAGGAGTAAGATTATCACCGGGTTTACCACCAATAGTGCCCCTTATGCCTGAAATACTTTTAATTAATGTCATATCTCGTTTTTTTTTACAAAGATACAATTAGGAAGGGATTGAGGAAATGATTGCGATGCAAAATAACTTAAGCAGAGCAGGACACAACCAAAGGTTGATGTTGAATGGTTCGAACCCGAAACTAAAAAATTATTACCTTTGCAGAATTAAAACCATTACCTGAGATGGATAATTACGAAGAAGATAAAGAATACCTGCGCGAACTGCTCGAGCGCTTTGAGAGCGGTGTCGGGGAAGGCGGTTATTCCTTTTTCGATAGTAGTGAGCTTGAGGATATTATCTATTATTATTTTAGTGAATCGGAATTGCATAAAGCCCGCAAGGCAATTGATTATGCAATCGGACAATTTCCTGCCGAGGTAAGTTTCCAGGTGTTTAAAGCCCAGTATTTCCTTAACAACGGGGAACCTGAAAAAGCGCTGGCCCGTTTAAACAGCCTCGAAGCCATCGATCCTCAAAATCCTGATGTATTGCTTACCCGCGCCACTGTTTACAGTAGTATGCACAAACATGCCGAAGCAATCAAAGAATACCAGAAAGCACTGGGCAAAGTTGACGAAGACCTCGACGAAATACATACAAGCATTGCTTTTGAATACCAAAACCAGGGAGAATACACCAAAGCTGCCGAGCATCTGAAAAAAGCTATTAAACTCAACAAGGATAACGAGAGCCTGCTTTATGAGATAGGCTATTGTTATGAAATGGGTCAGATGAGCGATGAGGCAGTGAGTTTTTTTACCCGCGAAATCAACGTGAGGCCATACTCTTACGTTGCCTGGTACAACCTCGGAATGGCTTACAGCGCACTTGAATTATATGAGAAATCAATCGATGCTTTTGATTATGCAATAGCAATTGATCCTTCGTTTACGCCTGCCTATTTCAGTAAAGCTCAGTGTTACGAGCAGATGGAAATGTACCAGGAAGCCATTAATGTGTATAAATATACATTTGAGCTCGAAAAACCGGATTCAATGACCTATTATTATATAGGCGATTGCTATGCCAGCCTCGAAAAATATGAAACGGCCATTGAGTTTTACCGAAAATCGATCAGTTTCGAACGTCACTTCTCTGATGCCTGGTTAGGTATAGGATTATGTTTTGTTGAACTTGGGCAGCATAGTGAAGCATTATCGCATATTGAACAGGCAATTAAACTGGAATCAGATAACGCTGAATATTACATTGTGCTTGCCGAAACGCAGCTTGCTCTTGAAATGAACGAAGCGGCTCTGCAATCCTACGAAAAAGCCAGTGAGCTCGAGCCTTACCATGCCGAAATATGGCTCGATTATTCCGATTTTTATGCCAATGTCAATAAAGACTACGAAAAAGCACTCGAAATACTTGAAAACGGGATCTACTACCAGGGAGATAACAGTGCATTAATATACCGCCGAGTTGCATATCTTTACGAGGCAGGAAGGCATAAAGAGGCCATTCTCGAACTTTTTATTGCGCTAACACAGGATTTCGAAGCACATACACAATTACTCGAATATTCGGAAAAAGCTAAAAATTCAGTTGAAATACTTGCCGTTATCGAATCGTATAAAAACCAGGATATTTAACTGATATCATACCCTCAATATTAACCCGTCCCGGTACAGGGATTTAAAACTAAAATAAAAATGGGAATTACCCAATGGATTGCTAACACAGCTGTTGCCTTTATTGCTGCTACTTCATACCCCGGTGTATTTTTACTTATGGTGCTCGAAAGCATGGTTTTTCCTATTCCAAGCGAAGCGGTAATGCCTTTTGCCGGATTTCTGATTGTTGACGGTCAGTTTACTTTTACCGGTGTAATTATTGCCAGTACACTGGGCAGCATTGTTGGTTCACTGGCTTCCTATGCAATGGGATACTACGGTGGTAAACCATTTATACAGAGATTTGGGAAATACCTGCTGCTCGATACACATGACCTTGAAATTACTGAACGCTTTTTTGCCAAACGTGGTGAGCTGACTATTTTCATTTCCAGGTTCATTCCGGTAATCCGCCATTTAATAAGTATACCTGCAGGTCTGGGTAAAATGAATCTTTGGAAATTCTCAATCTATACTATCCTGGGAGCCGGCTTATGGAACTCCTTTTTAACGTATGTAGGATATAAACTAAAAGAAAACTGGACGGAAGTTATGACTTACAGTCACAGCATCGACATTGTGGTTGTGGCTGTATTAGGACTTGCTTTTCTTTATTATGCCTATAAAATTTACCTGAATTTAACCAAGAAACCCGCCGGTAATTGATTATGAGATTATTTGGACTTATCGGCTACCCTCTTTCGCATTCTTTTTCAGCTGACTTTTTCAAACAAAAGTTTACTAATGACAAAATTAATGATGCGGAGTACCAGCTTTTTCCATTGAATTCCATTTCCGAACTACCTGAACTCATCCGAAACAAAACTGATTTACAGGGATTTAACATAACAATCCCCTACAAAGTAGCCATTCTCCCCGGGCTAAATTATATTTCAAAAGTTGCTACAGAAGTCGGTGCAGTTAATTGTGTGAAAATTGAACGAACTGATTCCGGCATAAAGCTCCTGGGTTATAATACTGATGTGCATGGCTTTCGCAAATCGTTGTTGCCACATTTGAAACCATTTCATTACAATGCACTTATTTTAGGAACCGGTGGTGCCGCAAAAGCGGTAGGATATTCATTGCTCGAATTAGGAATCAGTTATACGATGGTTTCCAGGAACAAAACAGATAAAACCTGTCTGCATTATTCGCAGCTGACTGAAGAAATAATCAAGGATAACTTACTCATTATTAACACGTCTCCTGTAGGGATGTATCCTGAAACTGAAATGGCCCCGGATATTCCATACCAATTCCTTGGCAGTAAACATTTATTGTTCGATCTGATATACAATCCGGAGGAAACCCTATTTCTGAAGAAGGGGCGCGCATCAGGTGCTGCTACAAAAAATGGCTTACAGATGCTTGAATTACAGGCAGAAAAGTCGTGGGAAATATGGAATTCCTAAAACAAATACAATCTTAACAGCAATTGTCCTCAAAAAAATTGTTCTAAGCAGTCAAAATATTCCGATTTAAAACATTATTGCCAATAAAAATCTTAAAACCAGAAAAAATTTAGTTACAGAAAGGTATAATCCACAAGGTACGTTACAACGTATTTGCCCCTGAATCATTAATTCCACGCAAAATCTTGACTAATAAATCCATCCTGAAGCAATTTGTCATGTTTCAAACCAATATGGTTCGGCGAGCCCTTTTTGCTCTGGCAGCATAAATCTTTTATTGTCATCTGCAAATAAAGTAATGAGAAAAGATTTAAGAATGCATACCTCAAAAAAGGCTGAAAAGGTATTATATTTGCATATCAATGATTTGAATAAGCAAATCTCAATCCTTAAAATAAATTGCGATGAAAAGATTATATTTATTTCTGATTGTTCTGGCTTTTAAAAATTGCTATTCAGCAACAGGTAGCGCAAGTGATGAAGAATTAACTGTTGTTGCCGTTATCGTTTTTTTAATGCTTCCGGTTATAATGGCATATTCAATAAAATATTTTAAGCATACCGTTCACCGGTATATTACCAGAAAAAAACATGTGGAGCAATTAAATCACTAAGATGGCTAATGTTGAGCTTCTGTATTAAACCTGCAATTAACCTGCACTCTATATCAAATGCAGGAAGCTTGTCGAACGGTTCAAGAAACAGCCACAAATGCCGGCTATATATTTCATATCATTGCAAGCTTACTAATCATCTGTTCTCAAAATCCTAAAAAAATGTCAGTATTAATGCAATTTGCCATGTTCCCAACCGACAAGGGAGCAAGTGCCAGCCCTTATGTAAGCCGCGTAATTGCTATGATACGTGAAAGTGGTTTACCTTATCAACTCAGCGCTATGGGCACAATTATAGAAACAGAAACACTCGACGAAGCTCAGTTGATTATCAAAAAAGCCTATGAACTGCTCAGTAAAGACTGCACCCGGGTTTATTGCACGGTTACTTTCGATATCCGCGATGGAAAACCAGGACGGATGTCGGGAAAAATTGCTGCCATTGAGGGAAAAATCGGTCCTGTAAACCATTAATCCTTCCTGATCACTTCAATAGTAAAATCGGCTGCCCAGGCTGCCAATGCTCCTACAGCCGCCAGTACGGGTGCAACCAGTGCTCCGATTACACCCAAGGTTACCGGTATTTCGAGATATACTTTCCCTGAATCGTCTTTAATAATTATGCGGTTCACGTTGCCTTCGCTGATCAGTTCGCGGATCTTGCGCATCAGGTCTTCGCCTTTGACTTTAAATTCAGATGAGTTCATTTTAATTGGTTTTATACGTGTCTGACGTATTTTTAATGATCCGGTTACATGTTTTAATGAATCAAGCCGCAGGGAGCGGGAGTTCAATACAATGATTAGCACTAATTGTAACCGGTTCATGTTCCTAAAACGCACGATCAATCGAAAAAGAATTCATTTTCTGTTAAAGGGCAGAATTCGTACTTTTGCAATTATGAAAAAATACGTTACTACTTTTCTATTCCTGGTTGCCCTGTTAAGCCTTGTATCCTGCAAGGAAAAGAAAGTTGAAGTAAGCAAGCCGCAACTTACTGTTAGTATAATTCCTCAAAAACACCTGGTATCATTTATTGCCGGCAACAAATTTGAAGTGCAGGCTATGCTGCCTCCAGGTTCGAATCACGAGACATACGAACCCGCCCCGCGCGATATGGAGAAAATAGCCAATTCTGATTTTTACTTCATACTGGGAGCACTGGATTTTGAGCTAACCTGGATGGAACGGTTTACTTCTTCAAATCCATCGATGAAGGTAATTAATACCAGCGAAGGAATAGAAATGCTGAGCGGGCATATTCATGATACCGACGACGATCACGGGCACGAGCAACACGGAACCGATCCGCACATATGGCTTTCACCTTCCTGCATGAAAATTCAGGCGGCAAATATATGCAAGGCTCTTTCGGAATATGATACCTTAAACGCTGATTTTTATATTGGAAACCTGAAAAAATTCAATCAACTTGCTGATTCGACAGATCAACGAATCCGTGAAATACTTTCAGGCTCCGAAGGGAAATCCATACTTATTTTTCACCCGGCACTTGGTTATTTTGTACGCGACTTTAACCTTACCCAAATCAGTATTGAACAGGAAGGGAAAGAGCCTTCGCCAGCTTACCTGGGCGAACTGGTAAAAATGGCAAAAGCAAAAAACATCAGGTCGGTGTTTATTTCCAAAGAGTTCGATACGAGAAATGCTGAGGCCATTGCCCGTGAGATTAATGCCAAAATTGTTGTTTTTGATCCTATGGCCGAAAACTGGGCTGAGAATATGCTGAATCTTGCGAAACTGATTGCTGAAAACTGACATATCAACACTCATGAACGAACTCATTCAACTTGAACAGGTTACAGCAGGATACGACAACGGGATTGTGCTGCGTGATGTTTCGCTCACCATTTCGGACCAGGATTTTATTGGCGTAATTGGCCCGAATGGCGGTGGAAAAACAACACTTATCAAGCTTATCCTTGGATTGATAAAGCCCGTTTCAGGAACAATCCGCCGTTTCGACAACCAGGTTGGCAGTTTTATGGGCTACCTTCCGCAACAATCGCATATCGACAAAAAATTTCCGATTACTGTTCAGGATATTGTACTCTCGGGGCTTATGTCGGCAGGTAAAGGGTTCAGCAGGTATTCGGCAAAAGACAAAACCCAGGCACTGGACCTGCTCGGCCAGATGGGAATAAATCATTTAGCAAAACGAACTGCAGGAGAACTTTCGGGAGGACAACTGCAAAGAGTGTTTATTTGCCGGGCACTTATTTCGACTCCAAAACTCCTGATTCTGGATGAACCCAACACATTTGTCGATAACCGTTTTGAACATGAAATGTATGAGTTGCTGCAGCAATTCAACAAAAAAATGGCTATCATGATCATTTCGCACGATGTGGGTACCATTTCCTATTTTGTAAAGACAATTGCATGTGTTAACACATACCTGCATTACCATCCCTCGAATATAATTACAGAGGAACAGCTTGCCGGATACAACTGCCCGCTCCAGATAATCACGCACGGCGATGTTCCGCATACGGTACTTCAAAAACACGACCACGTCCATAGTCATGACCATACCGATCACACACATTCACAAGTTCACAAGCACGATTGAAAATGGCAGGAATATTCTCTTACGACTTTGTAATCCATGCCCTTGAAGCCGCATTGCTTGCCAGTATTACGTGTGGTTTTATCGGTGCCTATATTGTTGCCCGGCGGATGGTTTTTATCAGTGGCGGTATCACTCATGCTTCATTCGGAGGAATAGGGCTCGGCTATTTCCTGGGAATAAACCCCATTTTCGGAGCCGCGATATTCAGCATCCTTTCAGCATTCGGAATCCGTTTAGTTTCGAAACAGACTGATATCCGTGAGGATTCAGCAATCGGAATTTTATGGTCATTTGGTATGGCTGTAGGTATAATATTTATTTATCTCACTCCCGGATATGCACCAAACCTGATGTCGTATCTATTTGGAAGCATTTTAACAGTTACAACCACCGACTTAACCATGATGGCCATACTGGCTGTTGTTACTGTTGCTATTTTTATGCTTTTCTACCGCACCATCCTTTTTATTTCTTTTGATGAGGAATATGCACGTTCGCACAATGCCCCGGTTGAAACATTTAACTACCTGATGCTGGTACTGGTGGCGCTGGTTATTGTTATAAATATACGCGTTGCAGGCATTATACTGGTTATTTCATATCTAACAATCCCGCAAAGTACAGCTAACCTGTTTGTTAATGATCTCAAAAAAATAATCATACTCTCAATGATCATCAGTTTTACCGGCAGTGTTACCGGATTAATTATTTCTTATTATTGGAATATTCCTTCGGGGGCGACCATTATTTTTGTTTTTGTGTTGATATTTATGATTGCACGTTCAATAAAATACCTCCTAAGCAGGAAACAGCGAAACTTATCAATATCAGGTAACTAAGCTGCTTCCATATTTTACCATTTGATATTTTTATTTTTCACTAAAGCACTGGCACCAGCAGTTTTTGTATCCTGAATTCTGTGGATTATTGCAGAATTTCGCTAACTTTGAGTTACTTATTCAACTATCAGTATTTAACCCAAAATTCAACAAAATTGTACCAGGTAATCGTTGTTTCCGACGGCACCGGCCGTACCGCACAGCAGGCTTTAAACGCTGCTCTTACCCAGTTTCCGGGCACAGATATTGAAATAATTGTACATGCTGATGTAAGTTCGCCGGGGAGATTAAAAAAAATCGTAGCCGAAGCAAAACGATCAGGGGCTTTTATTGTGCATACTCTTGTAACTGATTCGCTAAGGGAACTTATCATTCGCGAAAGCCACATCCATAACGTGGAAACCATTGACCTGATGGGGCCGCTGCTCGCACGCCTTTCGAGCCAGTTTATCCATGAGCCTTCGCAGCAGCCCGGACTTTACAATAAACTGAACAAGGATTATTTTCAGCGGATCGATGCCATGCAATTTGCTTTTAACCACGATGATGGCCAGCGAACCGAAAGCCTGAACGAAGCTGAAGTAATACTGCTGGGTGTTTCGCGGACTTTTAAAACCCCGCTGAGCATTTACCTTGCGTACAAAGGTTGGTTTGCAGCTAATATCCCGATTATCATGGGCATACAACCGCCTGAAATACTGAATACTATCGACTCGTCAAAAGTATTTTGCCTTACAACAAATGCTTCGCGCTTGTCGGAGCTACGCAAAACCAGGAATATCCGCCTTGGCGGTAACATCGATAACTATTCCGAACCCGAATATGTGACCCGCGAAATAAGTTTTGCCATGCGTTATTACCAGTTGCATCCGGAATGGACGATTATAAATGTGACCTCCAAATCGGTTGAAGAAATAGCGTCGGAAATTCTGGCAATTATGTCAGGACGAAAGAAGGAAACCGACATCCCAAAGAGGAATGATTTATAATTA
>CAZOXJ010000048.1:0-5159 GCA_964583325.1 uncultured Lentimicrobiaceae bacterium | reverse complement strand
CTTTTCCCATTACAGGAAATAGCTGAATTACTCTGCTTTTACCATTTTATAATCCTGGAGTTTAATAATATCAATACTATTGTTTTCCACACCATTTTCAGTACCAGCAGCACCGAAATTAAAATTGTACTGTAACCCATTACCCTTGTGTCCCTGCAGGCATGTGATATAATCGTCGCCATACCACATCAGCGAAGTCAGAAAATACCAGCCTATATCGTAACCAAGGTAAGCATGCCTGCCCGATAAGGGAACAGCGCCATATTTGTTGCGGAACCTTGTAATAAATTGCTGAACGGCTTCGCTATCGTAATCAATAAAATTTGTTGTTAACTGATGAAAGTTCAGATTTACAAGGAATTCAGTTTCAAGTTCAAGTTCGTCCCAGGCATCCATACCGATCAGGATAATATCATGCGTTTTGGAATGTGGATTTAACAAGGAAACAAAGTTAGGAACAGCTGTTTTATTATTCGAAAACACGATTACAATATTTTTAACTCCCGGCTTCAGCTTTTTCGAAACACCAGCCATCATTTCGGTTGAAAATAATGACTCCGAAACTGACCCCTTAAAGCTTTGATTTGCAATACTCTTTTTAATTTCAGCAACAAAATCAGATGCTAACGACTTCATTTCTTTTTTATCGTTCTGTACAGCAATAATATTGGCTCCCGGGTATTTTGTCAGTATAAACGAAGACAGTTTATTTGTAATTCCGTCGACCGAAACCTGCGTTTTAATGACATAAGGATTCCCTTTAACAATGGTTTCGCGGCGGGATAGAGGATTTACGATTCCAATCTTATTCTTTTCAGCAAAACGGGCGGCTATGGTAAATGAGGAAGCATACATGGGACCTACAAGCAAGTCCATTTTATCCATACCCGGCTTGCGTAACGTTTGCCGTATTACCAGCGTATCTTCCAATTTATCGGCATCCAGGACCTGAATACTGGCTTTTAATCCATATTTTTCAAGCGAATCGGCTGCTAACATAAATCCTGCATAAAACTGGAAATAATTAAAATTTTCGTATGTAGAAGGATCATTTTCAACAGGTGCTTCCAGAACGATGTTAGAATCTTCGAGTCCGAAAGGAAGAAGAAGTGCAATTTTATAATTCTTCTTCAGATTATCTGCATTGTAACAATTGCTGTCAAAAACAGGAGTCTTTTTACGAACAGTATCAGGAACAATGGCTGGCGCAGTGGTACTTTTTTCAACTGTTTTGCGAAGTTTCAAAACCATTCCGGCTTTAAGCCCGCTGCTGAGCTGAGGATTCAAATCAATCAATTCGTCAACAGTGGTATGGTAGGTTTTCGAAATACTGTAAAGAGTTTCGCCGGTTTTAACAATGATTTCGTCAGGATTTGCAGTTGGAGCCTGTTCTTTAACAATTGAATTTTCAGTTTTAACAGGCTTTACGGCCCCTTTATTTTTAGGAATTTTAATCTCCATCCCATCCTTCAATACATCAAGTCCGGGATTAGAATTCAGGATATCTTCAACGGTTACATTATATTGTTTTGAAATCCCATACAACGTCTCCTGCTTCTTAACAGTATAAAGAATAAAATCAGGATCGTCTGAAGTCTTTACCAGCACGGTCTTTTCCTGTTCTTTTACAACTTGCTCCGGCGCATCAGAACCCGTTTTAACAGGAATACGAATAACCATATCAGCTTTCAATCCCTTATCGATAAGTGGATTTTCAGCGGCAATCTCTTCGATAGTAACTTTATACGCTTTGGCAATACCGGTAAGGGTTTCGCCTGCACCAACAAAATGAATATAAAACGGCTTGCCTTTGTAATTTTCGATAACAGTTGACCGCTTAACAGTAATAACTTCCTGCGCATGAGCATATTCAGCGATAACGAGCGAAACAAAAACTATCAACAGTATGTACAGAAGTTTACGCATTGTAATGAATTTGGGATTATAACAAGCAGCACTAACGGGATGTAAATGTACTAAAATTGCAGATTAAACTCAGGAGACCTTAAAAGTGAATGTATTCAGGCATTTCCGGAATTTACAGATGTCATTTTTATTCCCATTCGATGGTTGCGGGTGGTTTTGAGCTGATATCATAAACAACCCGGTTGATGCCTTTCACTTTATTGATTATTTCGCTCGATATGGCGGAAAGGAATTCGTAAGGCAGATAAGCCCAATCGGCAGTCATTCCATCGGTTGAAGTAACAGCCCTGAGAGCAACCACGTTTTCATAGGTACGCTCGTCGCCCATCACGCCTACTGATTGCACCGGAAGTAACATGGTGCCTGCTTGCCAGACTTTATTATACAATCCATGGCTTTTGAGTCCGTTTATAAAAATCGCGTCAGCTTCCTGTAAAATGGCTACTTTTTCAGGAGTAACATCACTCAAAATACGGATTCCAAGTCCGGGACCAGGGAAAGGATGCCTGTTGAGAATATTCGGATCAATTTTTAATGTATTCCCCACCCGGCGTACTTCATCTTTAAAAAGACTTTTCAATGGTTCTACTACTTTAAGTTTCATAAAATCCGGCAATCCGCCTACATTATGATGACTTTTAATAGTTGCCGAAGGTCCTTTAACTGAAACCGATTCAATGACATCGGGATAAATTGTTCCCTGGGCAAGCCATTTAACATCTTCAATTCTGTGAGCTTCTTCGTCAAATACTTCAATAAAAGTGCGGCCTATGGCTTTGCGCTTGGCTTCCGGCTCGGTAATTCCTTTAAGCGCATCAAGAAAACGTTTCCCGGCATCAACGCCTTTAACATTCAGGCCCATATGCTGATACGAGTCAAGCACCAACTGGAATTCGTCCTTGCGAAGCAACCCGTTGTCAACAAAAATGCAATACAATTGAGTTCCGATTGCTTTATGAAGAAGCACTGCCGCAACTGTGCTATCAACACCACCCGAAAGGCCAAGTACCACTTTATCATTCCCAAGCTGGCTTTTCAATTCAGCAATGGTTGTTTCAACAAAGGCCAACGGAGTCCAGTCCTGGCTGCAACCGCAGATATCAACCATGAAATTCCGGAGCAATACAGTACCATCCACGCTGTGATACACTTCGGGATGAAATTGGATTCCATAGGTTTTTTCACCATCAATTTTAAAACCAGCAACATTTACATCAGGCGTACTGGCAATAATACGGTAATTTTCAGGTATTTCGAGAATGGTATCGCCGTGGCTCATCCACACCTGACCACCATCGGCCATGCCCCGCACCAGTTCATTCTGATGATCGATATAAGACAGGTTAGCGCGTCCGTATTCCCTTATTTCGGAAGGAGCAACAAGGCCACCGTCAGTTTTTGACAGATACTGGGCACCATAGCAAACGCCCAACAGTGGGTAGCGCCCCCTGATAGCTGACAAATCAGGTGCAGGTGAATTTTCGTCGCGCACCGAAAAAGGACTACCCGAAAGGATAACTCCTTTAATATGGCTGCCCATCTCAGGAATGTGGTTGAACGGGTGTATTTCGCAATACACATTAAGCTCACGTATACGCCTGGCAATCAGTTGAGTATATTGTGAACCAAAATCGAGGATCAGAATTGTTTCATGCATGGGGCAAAGATAAAAAGAAACTAAGATTCTATAGCCGGATTTTAATAAGTTCTTCACTTATTAACTTTTTCAAAAATAGATTAAACAATACTTCTTAATTTTGGTTACACATATTTCTAATCAATTAACTAAACAATTTATTTTATGAAAAAACTTTATCTCATTGCTGCTTTTACTCTAACGGCTTATTATTTTGGTAATGCACAGGAAATCGGCGTTCGTTTCGGAGGCACAAACGGTGCTGGTGGTGTAGCTCTTGATGGTGTTTTCGGTGCTGGCCCGGGAAGAATTCATGCTGATCTTGGATTCTACAAAGACGGCGTCGGAATTGATGTTCTATGGGATTTCATTCACAAACCTCTTAGTGGAGAAGCTTTTTACTGGTACCTTGGAGCAGGTCCTACCACTTACATCAGCGACGATTTCTGGTTGGGGCTCAGCGGCGAGATTGGTCTTGAATATCGTTTTAACACCGTCCCAATTTCACTTGGGGTAGACTGGCGTCCAACATTATGGGTTATTGAAGAAACGAAATTCGGAGCCGACTCATTTGGACTATGCGCCCGTTTCCGATTTGGCAAATAACAAAGGAATAATACATTCTTTAGCAGTCTTATTTCATACGTCTGAAATATCAATCTGACAGAGAATCATAATCAGTTAAACTAAAAACGCAGAAAACAAGGCTTCTAACCTCGTTTTCTGCGTTTTTAATTTAGTTAACTATGAGTATGATTTTTATAACAGAAAATCGATATTCATCCCAGGCTCCAGTTCAACAGGTTCATTACCAGACTTGAACAACCTCATAGCCCGTTGCCCCAAAAGGTGTAGCTTTTCTCCATCAACATGCAGTGCTGTAGCTTCACGCAAACCTACAACAACAACTTCCGGATTTAATGCCTGAAATTCATTAATTCGCTGCTCCCTGGTTTCACCGCCATGACCTTCCGGATTAGCATCAAGGTAATGCGGATTAATCTGGAAAGGAATCAGGTTTAATGTATTGAAAGAAGCTGGCTGAATGATTGGCATATCATTGGTAGTCCGTAAGGTTGGACAAGCTACATTGGAACCTGCGCTCCAACCAATAAAAGGAGTTCCGGCAAGCGATTTCTCCCTGATTTCAGCCATTATCTCTGTTTCGTGCATCATTTGCACCAGCCTGAAAGTATTTCCACCTCCAACTACAATGCAGTCTGCTTTTTTAATAGCCTCAACAGGATCGGAAAATGTATGAACCGATTCGAGTTCGCATCCCCATATACTGAAAACGGCGCGCACGCGGGTAGTGTATTCATCCCAGGTAACTGTTACACCGGCATAAGGCACAAACAGGCAGGATGTGATTTTATTTGTTTCGATAAACTGCTTTAGAATTTCGCGGGGCCAGCCTAAATATTCCTCGCCCTGATTGGTTGAATTGCTTAAAAGTAAGAGTTGCATGGTAAAATGGTTTTAAGGATCAAAGGTACGCATTTGGGGCTTAGGGCTTGCATGGAAGTTTGGGAAGTTTGAGTGGTCATTCGGTGGGGAAGGGAGAGTATTTTGAGAAGTTCGAGATGGGTGAGTGTCA
>CAZOXJ010000047.1:10981-22391 GCA_964583325.1 uncultured Lentimicrobiaceae bacterium | reverse complement strand
TGCTGAGTTGTTTTGTAAGTTGAACCAGGTCGGCGGCACTTTGCTGCCCCGAAGTAAAAAAACGCAACGGATCTTCACATAGCCTTTCGCTTAATGCAACGTTAGCAAATGACGACATCGGAACTTCTCCCAAACGTTGCTTACGGGCAGTAAGAATTGACGACATAACCCTGGGGTTACCCCATGCTTCGGGCGAACGGTTCATGTGAAAAGCGATTGGGAAAAGAATTACCGGACGGCCTGTATGCAATGTAAGGAAATAGGCCCAAACCAGGTACTTGCTCCAGCTTCGCTCATTTAATCCATGCAACAGTATGATAGCCTGCTTGTTTTTAGCCGGATTTGAACTTTTAAAAACAGGGTACGAAAACGATAGGTTTTCCCGGATCGCCTCATCAGGTATGGCGTTTAAATCTGTTAATCGATGAAAATTATGATCTCTCTCCTCTGCCAGCACACTAATATTTTCGGACTTGAAATTTACCCAATTGCACGAAATACCCAACCCGGGGAATTCTGTTTTATCATAACCCGGGTTTAAAAATAATTTTAAGTGCTGATGCTGTTGAGTGTAATCCATGGTTTGTGCCTGTAAACAAATGATAGCGGTGAATATTCAATTCCTCTTTTTGTTGAAATTGCAGATACAAAATTACTGATGCTGGTGAAAGCCTCTGTTTAAAAGGGATTACAGCTCCTGCCATGGGACGAAAATTTGAAATACGGGGTGAAAGTGCGAAATGCGGGGTGAAATTTTACCATAAATTCATTGGAAAATGAAAACGTTAAGGGCGATTCCGGCAGAATAACTTAATTTTGAATGTTATTTTAAAAATTACAATGCCTGATATTTATAAACCGATACCTCATTACCTTACCGCCAAACGGAATATTATCCAGCTGATACTGTTCACGGCAGCTTTTGCATTGTTTTTTATCAATGTTTATGAGCCTTTTGGCGTAAATGTTTGGTTTAAAATTACACGCTGGCAACTGCTGTTTTATTCCAGCCTGATCACTCTTACCGGTGTTTTGGTTGTTGTTGTGAGCCGGATTATCATGTATTACATCAGCATGCGGAAAACACTCAATTACTGGCAATACCTGGTTTGGGTGCTGGCCGAAATTATTTTTATGGCCTTGTTTTATGCCCTTTATATCAAAGTAATACTTCACGATCAGCGCTTTTTCCCCGATTTGATTAAGTTGTCGGTTCAAAATACGGCACTGCTTCTTTTGCTTCCTTACTCTGTGTCGTGGCTTTACTTTTCCTGGAAAGAGAAAAATCTTGAAATTGCTGAAATGACTCATAATCAGATTCTTTCCGACCCATCAAAAATTATGGTTTCTTTTAACGACGAAAAAGGGGTTTTGCGCTTTTCGGTTAAAATGGAAAATTTACTCTACCTCGAAGCATCGGATAATTATGTAAGTATATTCTATCTCAACAAGGAAAAGATTGTCCGTTTTATGCTTCGTAATACGCTTAAAAACCTTGAGGATGAGCTCGACGGCACCGTAATGGTCCGTTGCCACCGCAGTTATATGGTCAATTGCGATAAAGTGAAAGTGATACGGCGCGAAAAGGACGGCATGCACCTCGAACTCGATCTTCCTGCAGCAATTGACATTCCGGTTACCAAAACCTACCTCCAGAATGTAATGAACCGATTTTCATAAATAAGGCGTAAATATATAATTATCCTCCTGCTACGTTCAAGCAATGAAATTGTTTGTAAAAATATCTTTCGAACAATAGTCGTTTAAAAAAAATAGTTTAAGCAATTCCGTTTCCCATCTTCCTATTCAACAATTTTCCTGTTTATCCATGCCAATTGCCTGTTATTGAACCACAATAATATCATTATCAGCAACATGTTAAAACAGGCCTTAGTGTATTATCAGGCTGAAAGACTGTTTTTTATTTCTTAGCGCTTTAGCGGTTTTGAAAAACTACAGGAGTATTACATTATTCTCTACCCGAATCTGCATAAACACTTCTAAAGCTTTCATATATTTGAAAAATTATTGAACTTTTTAAAACAGGTTAACGCGTATGACAGGCAAAACGAGGACTTGCAATCAAAGCCCAATCCAATTTACAAGGCAAAAAAAGTATTGTTTTAATTTTCCTTACAAAATTGCTGTATTTAACTTAATTTTTATACTGATTCTTGCTGCTTTATGTTCATTTGTTAGTCCTCGCCCTCTGCCGTTGGTACCCGAAAACAAACCTGCAAATAAAAAGATTGATTGCGCAGCAATTGCATTAGAATTGCAGAAACAAGGTGATTCACTCCTCGAAATTATGGGTTACAGGGAGGCAGAAGCTATTTTTAACAAGGCATATGGTATTGCTGAAAGATGCAGCGAAATAAAACTTCAGGGAAAAATTGCAAACAACCTGGCCGAATGCTACAGTATGACCGGTCGCCATCAGGAAGCGGAGGATATGTATCACGAAGCGTTTGATTTATTCAGCTCTATCCGCGATACCAACGCCATGGCTGTAATACTTATTAATCTTGGCGACGAATATGCTAAAACCGGACGGATTGAACTTGCTGCCGAAACTGAACTTAAAGCCATAAAGCTAAAAGAGGACAATCACGATTACCGGAAGCTGGCTTTTTATTATCAGAAACTCGGAGAACTGTTTATCGATCGCGATAATGCAAAATGGGAGCAATACATCTTGAAAGCGCTCGCTCTATCGCGCACTGAGGAATATACAACACTAAGGGCAACCGTAGCTATTTACAATGATTTGGGAGCTATATGGCGGATTAAAAATGATTTTGGGAAAGCATCGGCATACTATGACACCATGTACCGTATAAGCGAAGCGGCCGGATATAAAAAGGGCATTATTACTGCAACTTCCGAGAGAGCTTTGCTGCTTTATGATATGGGGAAATTTCAGGAAGCTCTGGTATTGGCTGTGAATGCATTTGAAATGGTATTCGATACAGAGGATGATTACCATATAGTATACAATGCCACCCTGATAGCACGTATACACCTGAAGTTGAACCAACCCCATAAAGCGATTGAGTATCTGCAAATGGCAGCCTCCAGATCAATGAAAGCCGGCCTGCGCGAAGAAGAAATGGCTGCTTATAAATACCTTTCTGAGGCACACAGAGCATTATCGAACTGGAAAGATGCCCTTCAGGCTCAGGATCGCTATATAGGCTTGAAAGATTCACTCGATGGGGTTGAAGTTCGAAGAGCATTAAATGATATGCAGACACGTTTCGAAACCGAGAAAAAACAACAACTGATCGACAGGCTCGACGAAAAGAATAAGTTGCATGTAAAGCGCAACCGGTTGTTGTTAATCTTATTGATTGTTACAGCAATAGCATTGGTTTCTCTTGTTCTGCTGCTGCGACTGCGCAACCGCACACTGAAACAAAATAAGGAGCTTCGCGAAAAAGAAAATGACATTCACAAACTCGAACACGCCCGCCTTACCCTCGATCTCGAATATAAATCGCGCGAACTCACCACTGCAGCTGTTCACCTGATAAATAAAAACGAGGTGCTGTATAATCTGAAAAATAAACTATCCCTGGAAGAATCAAGAAGACCGGAACTCAATCAGGTTATCAGGCAAATAGATCAGAATATAAACCTCGACAACGACTGGCAGGATTTCAACAGGCATTTTGAGCAGGTTCATCCAGGCTTTTTCAGGAAACTGAAGGATAAATTTCCATCTGTTTCCCATAATGAAGAGCGATTATGCGCCTACCTGCTTATAAATCTGAATACCAAAGAAATTTCACAAATGCTCAATGTAACCACCGCAGCTGTTGATAAAGGCAGGAACCGGCTTCGCAAAAAGCTTGAAATTGCACCCGATGTTAATCTTAATGAATTCCTTTCAAATATATAGTGCCTGTAAATTTGAGCCCTTTGCTAATCTAAAATACTGTATAATAATTAGTTGAAATATGTCATAGTATTGTCATACCCCAATATTTTGCATCTGAAATAACTTGCCTCACATTTGCACGAAAATTATACATGCTAATGTTTCATTCAACTGTATCCAAATCTTTTTTGATTGCTATCCTTGGGGTTGTATCAGTTTTTATTGGAGCATGCGGAAGGTTTAATGAACACAAAAATCTTAGACCTATTTACAAATATGCTGAAGTAAAAGGGAATGTTACAGAAGGAAATCAGATAAATACCATTAGCCGTTGGGTTTTTGTCGCACAGGATGGGAGTAAGGCGGTGGTTTCCGAGATTAACTCTGTTACGCACTTTTCAGGTCAGCAAACATCTTCAATGCGATACCTGCGCGAATACCTGCACGACGACTCTCTGTTTATCTACGATTCGGTTGATAGCACCAGTATTCGTGTTGCCCTTTCAGATCCTGAGTTTAAAGAGTTTAATCTTTTGCCATTGTCTGCGTCATGGTTGCTTTTAAATCATATCAAAAGTGAAAAAAGTAATTCAGATACACTTACAATCTGCGGTTATTGCTCTAAAAAAGAAATTATCTCCACCGGGTATCTGTGGGTAAGTGGCAATCAGCCATTGGCAATTGAAACATTGAACCAGGGAATCCATCATTCCGAGCAGATTGTAAGATGCGTTGACGATACTATCTTACCCAAAGGAGTATTTAAGCAACCGCTGGGATACAGGGAGTTGGTCCCAACTCGCTAACACCAAATGATTGAAGTTGAAAAAGGCTGAATCACTCTAAAAAAATCGAAATAAACTCAATATGTAACTCTGAATTCTATGAAAAAAATGATTGGAAAAGTGCTGGCTTTCGTGTTTTTGCTGGCTGTAACAAATGTTAATGCACAAATTAACCTCGAAAAAGTAGTAAACCGTACCGTAAAAAAAGCCGAACGGAGTGTAGAGAACCGTGTGGAAAACCGAATCGATAATGGCGTTGATAAATCGCTCGATGCCGTGGAAGATGGGATTGACGATGCCGTAAAAGGCGACGAAACTAAATCAACCGGTACTAAAACTGAAGCAAAAACAAAAGGTAAAAACCCGGCCGGAAATCAGTCAGGTGCAAGTAAAACGGAGGCCAAAACTCAATCCAAAACTGTTGTAAATCAGGATTCAGTTAAACCTGCACCTGTATTGGAATGGGCAAAATACGATTTTGTACCTGGAACCGAAATTATTTTTGAAGATGATTTTAAAGGTGAAAAGAACGGCGAATTCCCTTCACGTTGGGATATGACAAAAGGGACTGTTGAAATCGCAAATTGGGGTGGGGAAAATGTGGTATGGTTTAAAAAGACCAATGCTAATGGTCCTGATGCCATTTTACCCCTCCTTAAAAATCGAACCGAAGATTATCTCCCCGAAGAATTTACGGTAGAAATGGACGTGTACTTTCATTCGGATTATAACCTCAACAAACAATACTATGTTTTCTTTTATGATTCCAAAAATCAAACGAAAATTTTATCGTCAAACAGACCTTCTAACCCTATTCGTGTTCAGTTTGATCAAATTACCTACGATCAGCAAGGCGACACCTATCCCGGTCAAGATAGATTGAAACCAAAAGAAGGTTGGCGTCATGTGGCCATTTCATTCAACAAAAGAGCTCTCAAAGGTTATTTGGACGATGTGCGATTAGTCAATATTCCGAATGTTGAATTTAATCCAACCGGTATTATGATATCCGCTCATAATACCAGCGGAACAGGAAAACCATTTGTTAAAAACATACGTATCGCCAAAGGTGCAGTTCCTCTCTACGATAAATTCCTTACCGATGGCAAATTTGTAACCACCGGAATTAAATTCGATGTAAACAAGGCTACCATCAAACCCGAATCGATGGGAACCATCAATTATGTGGTAAAAATGATGACCGACCATCCGGAACTAAAATTCTCAGTCGAAGGCCATACCGACAGTGATGGTGATGATGCTTCGAATTTAAAACTTTCGGAAGCCCGTGCCAAAGCCGTTATGGATCAAATGGTTAAGCTTGGAATTGAAAATTCGCGCCTCACAAGCAAAGGGCTGGGCGAAAGCAAACCTATGGCCGGAAACGATACACCCGAAGGTAAAGCACAGAACAGAAGAGTAGAATTTGTAAAATTTTAATAAAGCAGATATATGAAAACTAAACTATTAGCAGCAATTCTGATTTCAATTGTTTTTTCAGCTACAGCGCAGGAAAAAGGCAAATACATTTTTACCAAATCAGGTCATATTGAATTCAACCTTTCAGGTAGTACCGAAGGAACAAAATCGGTATGGTACGATGATTACGGTATCAAAATGTCCACACTCACCGAAAGCACTTCAACTGTTAGCATCATGGGAATTACTCAAACAACCGAAGTTAATGAACTCGAAATCAGAGACGGTAACATGTTATGGAAAATAAATTTGCTCGACAAAACCGGCACTAAAACCACCATTGATTATGCAGTAACTACAGGCAAGGCTTTAACCGATAAAAAAACGGATGCCGAATTGCATGAAATGGAACGACAAGCTGTGCTTGATTTAAACGGGACTATTGAAGGTTACGAAAATATTCTGGGAAAGAAATGCCTTGTTTTCACATTGGGAACTACTAAATTCTGGCAATACAAAGGGTATCCTCTAAAATCAAATATTTCGATGCTGGGACTTACCAATAACGAAACAGCTATTTCATTTGAAGAAAATATTACAGTTCCGGCAAGTAAATTCGCTGTTCCGGCCGGTGTAAGTATAAAGGAAGGAGTAAATCCAATGGATGGTGGACTGGGTGGTTTGATGAATCAACTTGAAGGATACACCGGCGATGAGGGTCAGCAGCAACAGGAAAACGAATATGAAGAACCGTTGCATGCTAATCTGAGTTATGATGATTTCGTTAAAGCAGTAAATAATATAAAAATCACCGGGTTTAAACGCACAGCCAGTGAGGAAAGTACAGGCAGCTATATGACCTTGTTTCGCTTAAATGATAAATTTGGCGGCATTTCAATTATGAATACGGAATTGTACGACAGAGCTGAGGAAGGTGAAAATATAGAAATGCAAAAAACCTACACTGCAAACGGTAAAGCAGCAAAATATGCTTTTACCCGCGAAGGCGATACCGGGATGCACGTTGTTTTTATAAAATACCCAGTCAGGAAAATGACGCTGATGATTCATTCCGAACGGTCAATACCACTAAGCACCCTCGAAGAAATAGCGCTGCAACTCAACTTTTAACAAAATCTAAGCGTTGCCGACTGTATTGTTGTTTCTTATACCGTTCTTCGCGATGACGCCAAGCTTTTTGCCTAAGGTATGTTTATTCACTTGTTAAAATTTCTCAGCACATCGGGCGAGTATAAAGTTCGGTTGTCTGGCTGACAACTCAAAAAAAGCCGGCAAGTCGCACGACTTCCGGCAATTTTTATTTCCGTGTAATCCAATCCATAATCATAGTGGAGCGGATGCCTGTTTTACCGGTCGAAGGTGATAGGCCTTGGCCACGCAATTGATCAACAATGGCCTGGATAAGTGGCTGCTGTATATTTTCCGGGTGAGGAATATTGTAGTGTTGAGAACTTCCATCGCTTTTTTCAACATATATATCCTGATTTTCGAAAAACGAGAAAGTGATTTTCCCTCCTGACCCAACAATCACCGTAGTGTCATTTTTTAAATTTTCAGGAATGGTAAAACACCATGAGCCCGTTCCCGCAACTCCCGATTCGAAAAGAAATGTGGCAGTAACTATATCATCAGCCGGATAGTTTCCGGTTTGATTAAGTGAAAATCCCTTAGCCTCTTTTACCGGGCCCAACAAGTATTCCAGATAATCGAACTGATGCGCAGCAAGGTCATGAAAATGGCCGCCGCCTGATATTTCAGGGAAAACCCGCCAGCCTGGTGTTTTCTCATTGCTTAGCTCTTCGGGTTTAAGTGGAAGATGCAATTGAACATGAAGGTATTTTACATCGCCGATTTCTTTATTATCAACAAGTTCCTTGATTTTTAAATAAGCCGGCAGAACCCGGCGATAGTAAGCTACAAACAATGGCTGACCAGTTTCTTCGCTTACCCGGATCATCTCTTCACATTCGGGAATGGTTCGGGCCATGGGTTTTTCGACATATACTGCTTTACCGGCTTTCATAGCTTTAATTGCATAGCTGGCATGTGTGTCGGGCGGAGTAGCTATATAAACAGCATTTACTTCCGGGTCATTGATCAACAAAGCAGCATCCGAATAAAAACGGGCTATGCCATGCCGCCGGGCATAATCTTCAGCTTTGGCAGCATCACGTCGCATAACAGCTACTAATTCCGATCCTTTTGCTTTGCTGAATGCCGGACCGCTTTTTTTCTCGGTTACATTTCCGCAGCCGATTATTCCCCATTTAACCTGATCCATAGTTACAGTTCTTGTTCTGTTTTTTTTTATGGTTTAATGAAAAAACAAATATGCCGCAAAAATGGCGGCTATTACACCGGCAAGATCGGCAAGCAGTCCGGCAGTAATAGCATACCGTGTTTTCTTAATCCCGACCGATCCAAAGTAAACAGCAATAATATAAAAAGTAGTGTCAGCTGCTCCCTGGAAAATACATGATAGCCGGCCTGCAAATGAGTCAGCTCCAAATTGTTTCATTGTATCAACCATCATTCCTCTTGCACCGGAGCCGCTGAGCGGTTTCATGAAAGCCGTGGGCAAAGCATCAACAAAATCGGTATTTAATCCCATAGCGGCAACCATCTGGCCAATGCCTTTTACCAGAAAATCCAATGCGCCGCAAGCACGGAATACGCCCACCGCAACCAGTATAGCCACCAGATAAGGAATAATTCGTATGGCAATGCCAAAACCTTCCTTTGCGCCTTCAATAAAAGCATCATAAACATTTATACGTTTTATCAATCCCAGTACGATAAATGAAAAGATGATACTGAACAGTATCAGGTTGCCTGCAACAGCCGAAATAGTGGTTACCTGCTCCTGCGAAATAGTGCTGAAATACCAAATGATTGACGAAACCAGTATGGTAAAACTCCCCAGGTACAGTAAAATTACTTTATTAAACAGGTTGATACGCTGAAAAAGTGAGACAGCGATAATCCCTGTTAATGTCGAACAAAAAGTTGCCAGCAAAATCGGGATAAAAACATCCGACGGATCAGCAGCTCCTGCCTGCGCCCTGTAAACCATAATACTGATCGGGATTATGGTAAGCCCTGAAGCATTCAACACCAGGAACATAATCATGGCATTCGAAGCCGTGTCTTTGTCTTTATTTAACTCCTGTAGTTGTGTCATGGCTTTGAGGCCCAATGGAGTAGCTGCGTTGTCGAGCCCGAGCATGTTGGCAGCAATGTTCATCATTATTGAACCTGTAGCCGGATGGTCTTTTGGAATTTCGGGGAAAAGCCTGCGAAACAGCGGGCCAACCGCTTTCGACATCAATGCGACTATTCCACCGGTTTCGCCTACTTTCATCAAACCCATCCACAATGTCATTACGCCGGTAAGTCCGAGCGAAATCTCGAAACCGGTCTTTGCCATTTCGAAAGTTCCGTTCATCATTTCAGGAAAAATTCCGGTGTCGCCGAAAAAAATCAGCCGTATCAGCCCGATGATAAACGCAATGATGAAAAATGCTACCCAGATGTAATTAAGAACCATGTTTCTAAAATTTCTGATTTAAATGTATTGTTTCTGATTTCATCCTTTCCCAGGATGAAAACTTTTAATTTGTAAAGGATGGAACTTGCCTTGGCGTCATAAAGTGCTGACATACTGAACCGTAATTTATTGAGCCCTTGCTGTTAAAAAACTACAGAGTATGGTTAGCACGAATCAAAACAATTCCATCGGATTAATCAGCAAAAACTCCTCCCATGGAATTCCGTCTTTCCCAACCAGCATGATTTTTGAATCAGGATATTGTTTCCTGAATTTCACCATGCCTGCGGTGCGAAGGCTATGGCCACTCTTCACTTCGAGTGCCACAACTCTTCCTTTATGTTCGAGTACGAAATCAACTTCATAATTGCCATCCCGCCAATAGAACACAGAAAATCCCTGTGTGTAAGCGTTGTTTATCAGGTGCGCTCCAACTGCCGATTCAACAATTCTACCCCATTTCTCCCTGTCATTAACGATCATCTGAAAATCCAGAGGATGTAAAGCACTTGTAAAGGCTGTATTATGAACCTGGAATTTCGGACTCGATGAGCGCTTCCTGATTTTATCGCTCGAAAATTTCTCCAGACCTCCGATAAGTCCCGCCGAATCTAATAAATCAAGGTAGTGCGATAAAGTAGTTGTGTTTCCGGCATCCAGAAGTTGTCCTAAAATTTTATTGAAAGAAAGCATCTGCCCCGAATATGTGCATCCCAGGTCGAAGAGCCTGCGCATCAAAGCAGGTTTGTCAACCCGCGACATCATAAGGATATCTTTCGAAATACTGGTTTCGGCCAATGAATTGCTGATGTAGTTTTTCCACCGCGACTCATCGGTTATCAGAGGTGCTGCTCCGGGGAACCCGCCATACCAGGCAAATTGTTCGGCATTCCAGCCAAATGCATCACGCATTTCAGCCAATGACCAATGACCTATGTACATGGTTTCGTATCTTCCGGCCAGCGATTCGGTCATACCCGTTTGAAGCAACAATCTGGATGAGCCGAGCAGGATTACATGAAGCGGAATATTTTCGCGGCTATCAGCATCCCATAATCGTTTCACCGTTTCGCTCCAGTTTGGGATTTTCTGTATTTCATCAATGATCAGAACAAAGGAGTCCGTTCCGGCGGCTTTCAGTTTCAGCCGTGCTGCTTCCCATTGCAGTTCTATCCAGGCAAGCCCAATCCCCGAAATGTCATCTGCAGCCACATACGTCCCCTGAATTCCGGGTTCGTTAAGCAATTGCAGAACTAGTGTTGTTTTACCAACTTGTCGCGGACCGGCCAGCACTTGCATGAACCTTCTCTGCTCTTTAATTCTGCTTATAACTAACTGTAAATGATTGCGTTTTATCATATTGAAACTTTTTACTCAATATCAAAAGCAAAAATACGCATTATACTGAGTATTTTTACTCAATAACTAAATTATATTTAATCAGATTGCTGAGTAAAAATACATAATATGTTGAGTAAAATAACTCAACATATTGAGTAAAAAGATTGCAAATGTTTTAAAAACATGAAAAAGAGATAGTTAAAAGTATTATTTAAAGTTTATAAATCATTTAATAGTGGGGAGATAGTAAATAATTCAACGATAAAAATACTAGTTTACGTAGTAAATAGTTCTTCCCGGAAACTGATTTATTTTCCCGAAAAGAAATTATATTATTTCAGACTCAATCTATTTATAAAAAGTAAATTTGAAGACTCATAAAAGTTAACTCAAATTTGGTATGAAAATAAAATTTAT
>CAZOXJ010000047.1:0-10881 GCA_964583325.1 uncultured Lentimicrobiaceae bacterium | reverse complement strand
TAAATTTGAAGACTCATAAAAGTTAACTCAAATTTGGTATGAAAATAAAATTTATCGGCGCCGCGCGCGAAGTCACCGGAAGTAAACATCTGATTACGACTGACAGCGGAAAGAAAATTCTGCTCGACTGCGGTATGTTTCAGGGCAAAGGGCTCGAAACAGATGGTATGAACCGCAACCTGATGTTTAATCCATCCGAAATAGATCATGTTATTCTTACACATGCACATATTGATCACTCAGGCTTAATACCTTATATCTATAAACTTGGTTTTCGCGGCTCAGTAATCTGCACCAGTGCTACACGCGATTTGTGTGCTATTATGCTTGCCGATAGCGGCCATATTCAGGAAGGTGATGTAAAATGGTTCAATAAACGCAGGGTAGCCAGAGGGCTTACCCCTGTTGAACCAATTTATAAGGAAGCAGATGCACGCGCCTGCATGGAATTATTTATCGGTGTTGCTTACGACCGTAAGTTTTATATTGATGGTAACATAAAAGTTAAGTTTACCAATACCGGCCATATGCTCGGCAGCGGAACCGCTTTGCTCGAAATAACCGAAAACGGTAAAACCACCCGCATTGCTTACACCGGCGATATTGGTCGTCCCGAAAGCCGTATTCTTAAATCGCCGAAAGCTTTTCCGCAATGCGATTACCTTATAACCGAAGCAACGTACGGCGATCGTTTGCATCCGCAATTGCAGGTGGCCGAAGGTGAACTTTTACGCGTTATCCGCGAAACATGTGTCGAAAAAGGCGGCCGTGTGATTATACCTTCCTTCGCTATCGGGCGAACCCAGGAAGTGGTGTATGCACTCAACACTTTTTTCAACGAGGGTTTATTGCCACGAGTGAATATATATGTTGACAGCCCGCTGGCTGTGAATGCCACCGATATATTCAGGATGCATACTGATATACTGAATGCAGATGTGGCTCATACAATGCTCACCGATCCTGATCCTTTTGGTTTTAACTCGCTGTTTTATATCAAAAGCCCTGATGAATCAAAAAAACTGAATTCCAACAAAAAACCTTGTGTAATTATTTCGGCATCGGGCATGATGGAAGCCGGGCGGATAAAGCATCACCTGGCCAACAACATCGAGAATCCAAACAACACAATCCTTGCAGTGGGCTATTGTGCGCCAAGTACATTGGGAGCCAGGATTCTGGGGGGTGCCGACGAAGTTTCAATTTTTGGGGTCAAACATCCGGTAAAAGCTAATGTTGAACGAATTGAAGCTTTCTCAGGTCACGGCGATTACAACGAAATGGCTGATTTTTTAAGTTGCCAGGATGCGCAACAGGTTAAAAAAGTATTTCTTGTTCACGGCGATTATGATGCACAGCAGGCATATAAACTGACCTTAGGAAAAAGAGGTTTCAATAGTGTCGCAATTCCGGTTGCAGGGGAAGAATTTGTGCTTTAAAAATATAACGTACCTGTTTTTTATAGACATCAACCTGAGTAAAACCAGCTAAACCATTGTTTTTGACTTTGAAATTTTTATTTCAAAGTGTTGTTTATACAATAACAATTTTGACTAGGTTTGTATGCCAAATATATCACTATGAAGCACACTAACCTGCAATCATTCGCGCTTGTTTTACTCCGGATTTCAATCGGATGGCATTTTCTTTACGAAGGCGGAGTGAAAATTCTGAATCCGCACTGGACGGCAAAGTCTTACCTGCTCGATTCCGGTGGTTTCATGAAAGAATTCTTTGTATCGATAGCAGAAAATCAAACGCTGCTTTCCATTTCTGATACCGTAAACGCCTGGGGGCTTGCTTTGATAGGACTATCGCTTATCCTTGGTCTTTTTACACGGATTTCGGGTGTTGCAGCCATAGTATTACTGCTTTTATATTACCTCTCTCATCCTGCCTTTCCGGGAATTGAATACTTATTTCCTTCCGATGGCAGCTACTTTATTGTAAACAAAACTCTTGTCGAACTATTCGCACTTCTGGTGATTTTTGCATTCCCCACATCACATATTCTTGGCATACAACGACTAATAAAAAGCAAGAAATCATTCCTGGCATAAAATGACACAAGAGAATAAAGACAATAAATCCGGCAAAATAAGCCGTCGCGATATAATAGCCGGTTTGGCCGCGCTACCCATAGTTGGTGTAATTGGTTATGGTTTGTTAAAAAACAAATCCGAAGCCGACAAACGAAACTCCAGCCTGTTGAGCGATATTAAACCCGAAATACAGGGCGGAATTCCGGCACTTATTGAAGGGAAAACGCTTCGTATCGGAATTGTAGGAACCGGCGGCCGTGGAGGTTATTTAATGAAAGCTATGGGTTTTGTTCACCCCGACAGGATTGATGAGTATACCACCAACAGTAAAACAGATAAATTCTGGGAGCAATACCTCGAAGATTTCAGGGCACAGGAAAATCTGAATATTAAAGTTACAGCAATCTGCGATGTGTTTGATAAAAATGCGGAACGTGGCATTGCAGCCGGAGCAAATGTATACCGCAATGGCACCGGGGGTAAAATGGATGATGCCCCTAAAAGGTACACCACTTATAATGAGTTAATTGCTGCAGATGATGTTGATGCTGTTGTAATTGCAACTCCCGATCACTGGCATGTGCCTGTTGCGTTGGAAGCGGCCCGCAAAGGAAAACATGTTTATTGCGAAAAACCTTTATCGTGGTCAATAGCTGAGACATACGAAATCCGTAATGTGGTTAAAGAAACCGGAATAGTTTTTCAGCTCGGGCACCAGGGGCGGCAAACCGAAAGTTATAACGTTGCAAAATCGCTTATTAAACAGGATGTGATTGGCAAAATTTCTTTAATTGAAGTGTGTACTAACCGCAACGATCCCAATGGAGCATGGGTTTATGATATTGCCCCCGAAGCCAATGAACAGACTATCGACTGGAAACAGTTTATCGGGCAGGCACCCTGGCACGATTTCAGCCTGGAACGCTTTTTCCGCTGGCGTTGCTGGTGGGATTACAGTACAGGGCTCAGCGGCGATCTTTTTACCCATGAGTTCGATGCCCTCAACCAGATTCTTGACCTGGGTATTCCACATTCAGCCATGGCATCCGGAGGTATTTATTTCTTTAAAGATGGCCGCACAGTTCCCGATGTATTGAATATGGCCATGGAGTACCCCGATCGGGATCTTACCCTTTTATACAGCGCCACACTTGCCAGTGAGAAAAACAGGGGAAAAGTGATAATGGGTCACGACGCTTACCTCGAACTTGGGGATACACTTATTGTTAATGTCGATCCGCGTTCCACACGTTACAAGGAGAAACTGGAGCAAGGAATAGTGGAGCCGTTTAAGCCTATTTTCTCTTATGTTCCTGGGCAGGGAGCTGTTGATGCCGTTACTTCGCCAACTGAAAAATACTTTGCCGGCCGCGGACTTTTATACACCTATCGGGATGGAAAAGCAGTGGATACCACCCACCTTCACCTGCGCGAATGGATTAACTGTATCCGCGCCGGAAACGGAGTTCAACCAAGCTGCAATATCGACCAGGCATTTCAGGAAGCAATGGCAGCGCACATGGGAACCGTTTCTTATAAAGAAGGACGCAGAACTTATTGGGATAAAGAAAAGGAAGTAATTGTTTAATCTCTAAAACTGGGAAATGGCCGGCAACAATAAAAAATCTGGTAAAAATGCTTCGGTATTAAATACCGGTATTGTTGGTTTTGGCCTTTCCGGACAGGTTTTTCATGCCCCTTTCGTTGATGCACATCCGGGATTTAAGCTTCGTACGATTGTTACCTCCGGTGCTTTAGCTGCGACAAAATATCCTAAAACTCAGATTAAAGCTTCATTTGACGAATTGCTTGCCAATCCGGCAATTGATTTGGTTATAATCTGTTCTCCTAACCAGTTGCATTTTCCACAGGCAAAAGCAGCGCTCGAAGCCGGAAAACATGTTATTGTTGAAAAGCCTTTTACAGTCAACAGTACTGAAGCTCAAAGCCTTATTGAAACTTCGCGAAAATCGGGAAAGCTTGTGTTTCCATTTCATAACCGTCGTTGGGACAGTGATTTGCTTACGCTGAAACATATTATTGCCCAGGGATACCTGGGTAAAATAGTAGAATATGAATCGCGTTTCGACCGGTTTACACCTGAGATTTCCCGTGCTGCCTGGCGTTATCAGCAGGAGGAAGGAGGCGGAACCCTATTCGACCTGGGAATTCATCTTATCGATCAGGCTGTAAGTTTGTTTGGCAAGCCCCAAGGCGTTTTCGCCCGCTTATTCAATCAACGTGAAGGTAGTGTTACCGACGATTCTTTCGATCTTAAACTTATTTATCCCGATCTTAACGTTACACTCAAAGCAAGTGTTTTCGTGAAGGAAGCAGGACCTCGATTCCAGGTTCACGGCACAAAAGGTTCGTTTGTTAAATATGGACTTGATGTACAGGAAGCTCAGCTTCGCAAAGGTAAAAAGCCGGGAAGTAAAAGCTATGGAATGGAACCTTTTTCGCAAAGAGGCATCCTGAATACAGCCACTTCCGGAAAATCATTCCGTGGACGTTACGAGACCTTACCGGGCAATTACATGGCTTTTTTCGATAATGTGCATTCCACGATTACCACGGGGAGCGAAATGGTTATTAAACCGGAAGACGCCTTACTTAACATTCGGATTATCGAAGCTGCCCGAGTAAGTCAAAAAGAACAGAAAATCATACAATTATAACACCCTTTTCAGGGAATGATAACTGAAATGAAATTGCAAGCTGTAACAAATCAAATTGTTATATCTTTACTCATACTATTTTTTTAAAACCTGGTATCATGACAACGCGACGCAATTTTTTGAAAAATATTACCCTAATGTCAGGGGTATTGGCTACTACTTCGCTTCAGGCGGAAAGCCTTCCCGCTATGGGTAAAAAAATGAAAGCAGGCATTCAGCTTTGGACCTTAAAAGATGTGATCGGTTCCGATCTCACCGGTACACTGTCTGCGTTAAGCAAAATTGGCTACAACAGCCTTGAGCCGTATGGTTTCGATGGAAGTTTTTATGGCCATTCGGCTAAAGACTTTCGTAAGATGTGCAGCGACCTGGGCATGGTTATTACCAGTACGCATAGTGGAATAAATGTCGAAAATGCGCCGATGTATGCCGAAAAAGCTGCCGAAGCCGGGCTCGAATACATTGTGCTTCCTTCGTTTAACGGACGCCCCGAAAAAACACTCGACGATTTTAAGAAAGTGGCACATGAAATGAACCAGATCGGTGAGATAACTAAAAAGGCAGGGATAACTTTCGGGTACCATAATCACAACTTTGAATTTCAGCCTATGGAAGGGAAATTGCCATACGATACACTATTGGCTGAAACCGATGCTGCCCTGGTAACATTTCAGATGGATATTTACTGGGTGATAAAAGGGGGTCAAAAACCGGAAGAGTATTTCGAAAAACATCCCGGGCGTTTTGGCCTGTGGCATATCAAGGATATGAGCAACAACGGCGAATCGTGTATTGTCGGCAATGGGCATATCAACTTCAAAGAGTTAATGAAACTTTCGAAAAAAGCCGGATTGAAACGTATTATTTATGAGCAGGAACAGTATTCGGAAGGAACTCCTGTTTATTGTGCCGAACAGAGTTACAAATACATCCAAAAACATTTACTATAAATTCCATTCAAAAACCTAAATTATGGAAGACAACAAAACCACAGGGTTCGACCGTCGTTCGTTTATCCGCACAACGGCCACGGCTGCCGCAGGATTTATTATTCTGCCAAGCCATGTAATTTCTGGTCTGGGACACCGTATGCCCAGCGATAAGTTGAATATAGCCGGGGTCGGCATCGGAGGCCGCGGCGGCGGAGTGATTCGTGCGGTAAGCAGCGAAAACATTGTTGCTCTTTGCGATGTGGACTGGAAATATTCAGCCGGACTCTTTAAAGACTTTCCTGAAGCCAAAAAATTCTACGACTGGCGCGAAATGTTTGATAAAATGAAGGATTCCATTGATGCTGTTGTTGTTGGAACCCCGGATCATAGTCACGCTATTATCAGCATTAATGCCATGAAAATGGGCAAGCATGTGTATTGCGAAAAACCACTCACGCATGCCGTTTGGGAATCGCGCCAGATGACCGAAGTTGCCCGGAAATATAAAGTTGCCACTCAAATGGGTAACCAGGGAAATTCAGGTGAAGGCATACGCCAGGTTTGCGAATGGGTTTGGGATGGGGCTATCGGCGAAATAAAGGAAGCTCATGCCTGGACTAACCGTCCGATTTGGCCGCAAGGACTTGAACGCCCGACCGAAGTATTTGATGTTCCCGATACATTGAAATGGGACCTTTTCCTCGGAACAGCGAAAGAGCGTCCTTATAACCCTATTTATACACCATGGAACTGGCGCGGATGGTGGGATTTCGGAACCGGTGCACTTGGCGATATGGCCTGCCACATCATGGACCCGATCTTTATGTCGCTCAAATTGAATTACCCGACCAAAGTGCAGGGTAGCTCATCGCTTTTCAATACCGAATCACCACCATTGGCTCAAACAGTAACCTATACATTCCCGAAAAGAGATAAATTTCAGAAAGTAAAAATGCCGGAAGTAAAAGTTACATGGTGGGATGGTGGACTGTTACCGCCTCGCCCCGAAGAACTTCCTGCAGGCGAAATGATGGGTCGTGATGGCGACGGTGGTTGCCTGCTGATTGGGACAAAAGGTAAAATTATGACCGGTTGTTATGGTAGAAATCCTTTCCTTCTTCCGTTGGATTATGATAAAAACTATAAACGCCCGGCTCAACAATTGCGTAGAGTCACAACCGGCCACGAAATGGATTGGGTGCGTGCCTGCAAGGAAACACCTGAAAACCGCGTTGAGGCTACATCCAATTTTGGATATTCAGGCCCGATGAACGAAATGGTGGTTATGGGCGTTGTGGCTGTAAGACTTCAGGACCTGAAGCGCGAACTGGAATGGGACGGCGAAAATATGCGCTTCACCAATATCAGCGATTCCGATGAAATCAGGGTTGTAAAAAGTGATAAGTTCCAGATCATCGACGGACATCCGCATTTTGATACCAAACACGATACCATGAATGCCAAACAGGCTGCTGAAGAGTATATTAAACATACTTACAGGGCAGGTTGGTCGATGTAGATTTTGTTTTTACTGTTGAATCCCACCACAGTGGGATTCAACAGCTTTGCAGAAAAACTGTAATTCAGAATACTCTTTATAGCTTGTTATCTTTGGATTGTAATTGGCTCTTTTCAAATTTGGTATGAATTTTGAAAAATTAGTTTCAACTATACAAACTGCTTCAAACCATTTGCAACAAAATGCAGTAAAAGCAGTTAATATTCACCTGACCCTGCGCAATTGGTTAGTTGGGTTTTATATTGTTGAATATGAACAAAATGGTGACGATAGAGCTAAATACGGTCAGCAATTATTAAACTCTCTTGCCAATGAAATCAGCATTAAAGGACTTGGAGAAACCAATCTGAAATTATGTCGGCAATTCTATAATGTTTATCCTGAAATAGTGGGAATTCTAACATCAGAATTTGATAATCTTATTCCTGTTTCAATTCGTCAGACACTGTCTGGCGAATTGAAATCGTCTAATATTGAAGAAGATAGAATTCGTCAGACACTGTCTGACGAATTGGAGGCTAACGGGAACACTAAATATCTTTTACAACTATTACTTTCTTGCTCTTTCAGTCATATTGCTGAATTGATAAAACTTGAGGAAACAACAAAGCGAAAATTTTATGAACTCCTGATTTTAAAAACTACTCCTTCAGTGAGAGAGTTGCAACGACAAATATATACACTTACTTACGAAAGGGTAGGCTTTTCTCAGAATAAGGAAATCGCTCTAAAGCAAATCCGGAATAAAATAACACCTGAACTAAATACCGATCTGGTTAAGACACATTACTTCTTTGAATTTTTGAATCTTAAGCATCCTGAACTTGTTGAGGAAAGCGATTTGGAAAACGCATTGATCAACCAGCTTCAGGAATTTATTATGGAATTGGGCAATGGGTTTTGTTTTGAATCCCGTCAAAAAAGAATTCTGATCGGTGATGAATACTTCTTTATTGATCTGGTTTTTTACCATCGGATATTAAAATGTCACGTTTTGATAGAGCTTAAAACTGAGAAAGTGAATCATGAACACATAGGACAATTAAAAACTTACATTAATTATTATAAGAAGAACTATACTCTTCCCAATGATAATCCGCCGGTTGGCATTTTGTTAGTTACCACGCAGAATAAAACCCTTGTCGAATATGCTATTGCCGACTCTGATAAAGACATTTTTGTTAGTCAGTACCTTTTGCAACTGCCTGACAAAGAACAGTTAGTAACTTTCATCAATGAAGAATTAAAAAAGCTTGAGCAATAGGTAGTTGTGGGATTTTATTCTAAACCAATCATGGATTACCTTTTTTAAGAATACAATTAATAATCGTAACAAATCACTTAAACATTAAACCCTATGAAAAAACTACTTTTTATAATGATGGCTGCATTTGCACTATTTTCCTGTAAGAGTACCAAAACAGCCATGAATTCTCTTTCGAAAGAGGAAATGAAGGATGGTACAATTTTGTTGTTCGATGGCAAAACAACCGATATGTGGCGAAGCTATGGCAAACAAACATTCCCCGCCGGATGGGTAATTGAAGACGGTGCCATTAAATGCCTGGGCTCAGGCAAGGGTGAAGCCGGACAAGGTGGTGATATTATAACCAAAGAGAAATTCGGGAACTTTGAACTTACCCTCGAATGGAAAATTTCGGAAGGCGGAAACAGCGGAATTTTTTATTTAGCCCAGGAAATAGAAGGCGACCCTATCTGGAAAAGCTCGCCTGAAATGCAGGTGCTTGATAATGCAAAACATCCTGATTCGAAAATGGGTGTTGACGGCAACCGTCAGGCTGGTTCGTTGTACGATCTTATTCCCGCAAAACCACAGAATGCTAAACCTGCCGGTGAATGGAATACTGTAAAAATTATGGTTTACAAAGGAACAGTTGTTCACTATCAAAACGGTGCTCAGGTGCTCGAATATCACCTGTGGACCGACGACTGGAAGAAAATGTGCGCCAACAGCAAGTTTAAGGATTATACCAATTTCGTAAACACAGCTGCCGAAGGATACATCGGACTGCAGGATCACGGCGATGATGTTTGGTACAGGAATATCAAAATCAAGAAGTTGTAACTTTTAAATCAGTAACAAGGGTGGCTTAAGGGCTGCCCTTTTTAAATTTTGTGTTTTCACATAACAATATCTTTCAAAGGATATCATACTGCATTTCTTACATTCAAACTAAACAATGATTACTTTTTTGCTTTCCGTTATCGCCTTGATTTCAGGCTACTTTATCTATGGCGCTTTTGTCGAAAAAGTTTTTGGCATCGATACTTCACGGCCGACTCCAGCAACAACCCAGGCTGATGGCGTGGATTATGTCCCTTTGAAATGGCCAAAAATTTTTCTGATTCAGTTTCTGAACATTGCCGGATTAGGGCCCATTTTCGGTGCCATTGCCGGTGCTGTTTGGGGACCGCTTGCTTTTGTGTGGATAGTTTTCGGTGCCATTTTTGCCGGTGCCGTTCACGATTTTATGTCGGGTATGATGTCGTTGCGGATGAACGGACTCAGCATACATGCAATTGTAGGGAAATACATGGGTAACGGTGTGAAGCAGTTTATGAGCCTGTTTACTGTAGCGATGATGATTTTGGTCGGAGCCGTTTTTATTATGGGTCCTGCGGCTATCCTCTCAGGACTTACAACAGGATTTATGGGTGTAACAGCCTGGGCATCAATAATATTTGTTTATTACATTCTGGCAACTTTGTTGCCGATCGATAAACTGATAGGCCGCATTTATCCTTTTTTCGGACTGGCAATGCTGTTTATGGCTGTTGGAATTGGTGGTGCAATGATTGTAAACGGTTTACCAATACCTGAACTTATCCCTGCCAACCTTATAAATATGAATTCCAATCCCGCTAAGTTCCCGATATTTCCTATGCTTTTTGTAACCATCGCCTGCGGAGCAATATCCGGATTTCACTCAACACAATCGCCTTTGATGGCCCGTTGCATTACCAATGAAAAATATGGCAGGCGTGTGTTTTACGGTGCCATGATTACTGAAGGTATAGTGGCTTTGATATGGGCTGCCGTTGCAATGAGTTTTTTCGGCGGAGTAAGGGAGTTAAACGAAATATTGGCTTTACAAAAAGGAAATGCTGCCTGGGTGGTAAACGAGATTTCCAATTCCCTGCTGGGCCATTTCGGAGCCATACTTGCCATATTAGGTGTTGTGGCTGCCCCCATAACATCCGGCGACACTGCTTTTCGAAGCGCAAGGCTTATTGTTGCTGACTTCTTTCAATACGATCAAAAGAGCCTGAAAAACCGGCTGATATTGGTAATTCCTTTATTTTCAATAGGTTTTCTGCTTACGCAGATTGACTTTGCGATTATATGGCGCTATATGGCCTGGTCCAACCAAACGCTGGCTACCATTGTACTGTGGGCCATTACTATTTACCTGGCTACGGAGCTTAAAAACTTTTGGTTAA
This sequence comes from uncultured Lentimicrobiaceae bacterium, assembly GCA_964583325.1. Classification (GTDB taxonomy): domain Bacteria; phylum Bacteroidota; class Bacteroidia; order Bacteroidales; family UBA4417; genus UBA4417. Next base: position 248 of record CAZOXJ010000047.1, on the reverse strand, counting down.
CTCTTATTCCGGCAGTATTTATGTCAGCGGTGGTTTCATCATACCTGTTGGTGGCTCCCGAAGGTTTTGGAATCAATATTTTTTACGGTCAGATGGCCGGAATAGGGATAGCTTTCATTTTGCTTTTCTGGTTTATGATGTGGAAAAATTCGATCCGGAAACTTGCACCTGTCAGTCTTACTGTTAATAACCCGAAGCATGGTTCACAGCTACCGAACTGATTTGGGCTAAATATTATTTTGATGTGC
>CAZOXJ010000046.1:1747-23086 GCA_964583325.1 uncultured Lentimicrobiaceae bacterium | reverse complement strand
CAACCGCCTTTCGCAAGCGATAAACGAAAAAACCGGCCTGAATTTTAAAGATTATATAAATTCATACAGGGTTGAGGAAGCAAAATTGCTGCTATCGTCACCTGAGTTTCAAAAGTTAACTATTGAAGCGATAGCTGAAAAGGCTGGGTTTTATTCAAAGTCACCTTTTTATACAGCATTTAAAAAGCATACCGGAATGACGCCGAAGGAATTTGTGGCGATTTAAATGCTCCTAAATTTAAATGGTATTCATCCTGAATTAAATACTATTCCACAGTCCCTTAAATAGATATGACTAATGTTTATTTGGTGTTAAAATTCATGCTTTTATTAAATTTCAGGGATATATTGTATTGAACCCCTGACGAAAAAATACGGTCACCTAATTGATGGCCGTATTTCTCACTATCATTCATTCTATAAATCAACAGATATTAAAAGTAGGGAAAGGTATTTACTCCTTTGCCCATGCTCTGGCCGCTTCCGTTTCAAGGTCGCTGTATTTCTCATTACCGGTACTCACTTTAACAAAGGAAATAGTGCCGCCTTTAAATTCGCCGGGTGATTTGTACATTTTGCTTACAGGATCGCCACTATCCCAACCCACACAAAGACCATCACCAACCAGGGTAAATTTTCCTACCTGTGCTTTCATAGGGCCTTTAGCAACTGCTTTGTCATTTATATAGAGTTGCATGGTACCGATGGACTCCCCATACTTTCCGGCGCTTTCTTTGGCGAATTCCATGCCAAAAGTATACTTGCCAGGTTTGAGCACTGCCGAAACCAGTTTCTGTTCGGTTATACCAAGGAAATTGTACACATAGTACAGTTTATGGTCTTTAATAAATAAGCTGTGCCCACCAAAACGGGAGCCATGTGCAAAAATCACGCCGGAAGCATTGTCTGTAATTTCAATGTTGGCGACAATTTTATACGATTTACCCCTTATATTTACCGCAACCGCTTCGGGAACGGCGCTTGTGTGCGGGTAATAGGTGTAGGCTTCCCTTGCTTGTTCATCAGTCGGACGCTCCGTATTCAAACCTTCTTTTGCAGTGCGGTCATCCAACGGTAATGCCATATTTTTGCTCGCTTCGTGAAACCATTCCAGTTTTAATTGTTCCAGTTTTTCAGGATTTTCCTTAGCAAGGTCTTTCGACTCCGAACGATCAGTATCTACATGATACAATTCCCATTTATCCTGGTCGAAATTACCTTTATCAGTAAGTGGCGCATGCACAGCAACGGCTTTCCAGCCATCCATCCATATGGCGCGGGTGCCCAGCATGGTGTAATATTGTATGTGTTTCTGAGTAGGTGCATCGGGCTTGGCATCGAATGTGTATTTCATAGAGACGCCTGATAGCGGATATTGCTCAACACCTTTATACACTTTTGGCATTTCCAGTCCGCATATTTCAAGGATAGTTGGCACGATGTCCACTGCATGGTGATACTGGTTACGGACTTCACCTTTCGCCTTAATGCCTTTTGGCCAACAAATTACCAGTGGATCGGCAGTACCGCCTGCATAATTGGAATACCGCTTGAACATTTTAAACGGGGTAGATGTAGCTGCCGCCCATCCGGTAGGGAAGTGCTCGTAAGTGTTCGGTCCGCCTAATTCATCAATCAGCTTCATATTCTCGGCTAAGTCGTCAGGATAACCATTGAAAAATTTATTTTCATTTACTGAACCGTTCGGTGTGCCTTCACCTGAAGCCCCGTTATCGGCTGCATACATTATAATAGTATTATCATACTGTCCCGTTGCTTTGAGATAATCAATCAAACGTCCGATCTGTACATCGGTATATTCGGAGAAAGCGGCATATACTTCGCACAATCGGGAAAACAATTTCTTTTCATCGGCATTAAGTGTATTCCACGGACGTACAAAATCAGCGGGATTTGCCTGGTCGCCCGGCATAGGATTCCATTCGGTTAATGTAGTTCCTGCAGGTAAAATCCCTTTTTCAATCATGCGGGGAAGCACCCATTTCCGGTATGCATCATACCCGTCGTCAAATTTACCTTTGTACCTGGCAATGTAGTCTTTTGGTGCCTGGTGAGGAGCATGGTTGGCTCCGGGGCAATACCACATAAACCATGGTTTCGAAGGGTTTGCTGATTTTTGATCGGCTATCATCTTTATGGCCTGATCAGCAAGGTCCTTTGATAAATGATAGCCTTGTTCAGGTGTAGCAGGTGGCTCAATATAATGATTGTCTTCAACCAGGTCAGGATACCATTGATTGGTTTCCCCGCCTATAAAACCATAAAACCGGTCGTAGCCTTGTTGAAGCGGCCACTGGCTTTTGTTAGCGCCGGCAGAAAGGTCGGTTTCCGGAACATTGTGATCTTTCCCAAGCCAGAAGGTACTCCAACCGTTATCGTTTAAAATCTGTGCCATGGTAGCCGCCTGTGGTGGCAACTGGCAACTGTATCCCGGGAATCCATTTGAGGCTTCGGTAATTGATCCCATACCATTCAGGTTGTGATTTCGACCGGTATTGATACAGGAACGGGTGGGCGAACAAAGGGCAACAGTGTGCCATTGCGTATATGTTAATCCATCCGCAGCCAGCTTATCCATGGTTGGCATATTTATTCGACCACCGTAGGGAGACCAGGCTGCCAAACCTGTATCATCATACAGGATAAACAGAATATTAGGTGAACCTTCGGGTGCTTTTTTGCGGATGTAGGGTGCCCAGTCGGCTTTGGAATCGCGGACATCGAGTTTGATTACGCCTTTGTAATCTTTAGGAGGTAAGGGATTTGCATACTGTTGCGCCCGGCTTACAGGAGCAAACAGAAATGCCAAAGCAAACACTGCACTTACAAGAACAGCACTTGTAATGGAAATGGTTCTCTTTTTCATAATATTCAGCTTTAGTTAAAATATGATTGGAAAATAATGGAACTTAATTCCTAAATAGTACTATAGTAATTCGAGAATTTTTAGCAGGAAGAAATCAGAAGAAGTAGTCGAACAGTTAGAGCAACTTGTAGCATTGTGGCAGGCATAACTGCTTGTTCAGGTAATCCGTAAACAGCAGAATTTAATGCTAACTCAAAGGTAATACTAAAACTTCTATATGATCTGATTCTAAAATTAAAAATCTTTAGAATACGAGTGGTTGAAATTAAAATACAATCTATAAATCTGTATATCTGCTTGTTATAGGTTGTGTTGAAATTTGACAACAGAATATTTTCAATCAATCCTAAAAACCTGTAAAGGGATTAAAGTTGTTACCCTCTGATAGCTCAATATTTATTCTCTGCTGATGATTATTAGCGGTTTATCCTCATTTCAAGAAATCCTTGCCTCCCTGGCAACGCTTTATAATTTTATTCTCTTTCGTTTTGTTTAATTTTGGTCACTTAACCTCACTGCCGAAATATGAAACTCTGCATAGCCGAAAAGCCTTCTGTAGCGAAAGAAATAGCCCGAATACTTCAGGCCGGAAATCGCAAAGACGGCTACTTCGAAGGCAATGGCTACCTGGTTACATGGACTTTCGGACACCTCTGCACGCTAAAAAACCCTGAAGATTATACGCCATACTGGAAACAGTGGCAAATGAGTATGTTACCTATGATCCCACCGCGGTTTGGCATCAAACTCATTGATAATAAAGGGGTAGAAAAGCAGTTCAATACCATAAAAGCTCTGGTAGCTGATTGCAGTGAGGTTATTAACTGCGGTGATGCCGGAATTGAAGGAGAGCTTATACAGCGGTGGGTGCTTACCAAAGCCGAATGTAAAAAACCAATCCGACGGCTTTGGATATCCTCCATGACCGACCAGGCTATAACTGAAGGTTTTGAAAAACTTAAGGACGGAAAGGAGTTCGACAGGCTTTATGCCGCAGGCAACGCCCGTGCTATCAGCGACTGGTTGCTTGGAATGAATGCCAGCCGCCTCTATACTCTCAAATACGCCAACGGTAAAGGTGTTCTTTCCATCGGCAGGGTTCAAACCCCCACGCTGGCTCTTATCGTTCGACGGTACCTGGAAATACAGAATTTTGTTCCAAAAACATATTGGGAAATAAAAACCACTTACCGTGAGGTAGTTTTTACCTCCGCCAAAGGCCACTTCGATACGGTTGAAGATGCCGCAAAAATCATTGAGGAAATCAGAAATCATCTGTTCGAAATTGTATCGTTTGAACAGAAGAAAGGGAATGAAGCCCCTCCCCGACTGTTCGATCTCACATCGCTGCAGGTGGAATGCAACAAGAAATTCAGCTTTACCGCCGGCGATACGCTTAAGTATATCCAAACTCTTTACGAGAAAAAGATGGTGACTTACCCGCGTGTGGATACTACATTTTTACCAACCGATATGTATCCTAAAATAGAAGGGATACTGAAGGAAATGGAGCCTTATGCCAACTTCACCGCACCCATTCTTGCAAAACCCATCCGGAAGAGTAAAAAGATTTTCGACGATGCTAAAATTACCGATCACCACGCCATAATACCAACAGGTGTAAGGCCTTCGGGATTGCAGCTTGAGGAAAAGAGAGTGTACGACCTTATTGCCCGCCGCTTTATTGCAGCTTTTTATCCCGATTGTATTGTATCGAACACTACCGTAACAGGAGTTGTAAGCAGCCATGAGTTTAAAGCTACAGGAAAAGTTATTCTTGAAGATGGATGGAGGGTTCTTTTCCCAAAAAAAGAAACTGAAAAGGATCCGGACAGCGAAGCCATTCAGGAACAGGTAATGCCCAATTTTGTTAAGGGAGAGCAGGGCCCGCATACTCCTGATCTTCTCGAAAAGCAGACTCAGCCCCCAAAAATCCATACCGAAGCCACCCTGCTGCGGGCCATGGAAACGGCTGGCAGACAGATGGAGGATGAAGAACTGCGCGAGTTAATGAAAGAAAACGGAATCGGGCGCCCATCGACCCGCGCCAACATTATTGAAACACTTTTCAAGCGGAACTATGTAGTGCGCGAAAAAAAGAACCTGGTACCCACGCAAACCGGAATTCAGCTGATAAACACTATACAGAACGAGCTGTTAAAATCGGCCGAGCTCACCGGGATATGGGAACGCAAACTCCGCCTGATCGAAAAAGGCGAATATGATCCCAAGGACTTCCTGGATGAGATGAAGCTAATGGTTTCGCAGCTGGTGGAAGAAGTTAAACAGGAACAGAAACAACTGATTGATATTGAACCTGCAGCAGAAGAAAAGACACCCGAAAAAGCGGAAAAGTCTAACGCACCTACAGCAAAAAAACCTGTTGTTAAAAAGAGTGTTACAATACCGGCTGATATGGCAACCGTTACCTGCCCGAAGTGCAGAACAGGAACCTTGCTTAAGGGCAGGACAGCATATGGATGCAGCGAATATAAAAGCGGCTGCACCTTTAAAGTATTATTTGAGCTATATGGAAAAGTGCTCACCGAAAAGCAACATTACGATCTTATCGTAACCGGCAAATCCTCTAAAATAAAAGGTTTGACTATAGAGGGCCAAAGTGCGGATGCCGCATTAAGGTTTGATGAATCTTTTAACGTGGTAATTGAAGGGTGAAATTTGGCCGCGGATTAATTAATAGTTAAAAAGACAGATCAGAGTTTGTTTTTAAACTCTGCCATCTGGTACAAACATATAGTATAGAAACAGAAAAGGAATCTCACCCCGCTTTTAGGGTTACGATTCCTTTTCTGTAGCAATAACAACTGGCACCGATTGTGAAAATGATTTTTCAGATGCCTTGTTACAGCGGACTTATTTGGCCGAATAATAACAAACTTTGGGTGAAATAATTTTCTCTTCTTTTTTCAGCGATTGTATCGCTTTATCAACTACCGGTTTCTCAATGCCGGTAAGAACAGCTATTTCGGCTGATTTTAATGGTTTTGTTGATTCTTTCAGGGCATTAAAAACGATCTCTTTTGTTTCCATGTGTTTATTTGATTTGAGTTAGACTTACGATTGTTTCGTTTGCAAAGATGCCATTTTGTGCCCGATAAATCCAAGTATAAACCACGGTACTATGGCATCGGCGAAATGGGCGAATATATCAGGCGCCTGGTACCAGATAAAGTTGGTGTAAGGAGTGAAGAAAAATCCGATCATCCCTACCGCTAAGGCAAGCAACAACCTGTTTGTTAAGGTCGGATTTTTTTGCTGCTGAAATAGCCAGAAAAGCAAAAAGGAGATCACGAAGCAAACCAGTATACCTCTGATCATAGGCATAGCCATACTCATTGAATTTACTTTGTGGTAATTGATAACAGCCCATGGCTTGCCTTCCATTTTTTCCATCATGGCCTGTTGCTCAGCCTGGTTCAGCGAAGGATCAGGCTGACCCAGTAAGTACATACCCTCATTTAGTCCCTGTTTTTCTAAAAACTGTAAAATGCTATCCTGGGCTGGAGTATAACCCGACGCAGATTTGTGAAAATTCGGCATGGCATAGGACAAAAACTGCCATGCAAAAATAACTAAGGCTCCGATAACGGAGAAGAGTAATTTGTTTTTCATAAATGACGAATTTAAGTTTAAGTCAAAGTTACATAATTTTTCGCATGTCGGATATTTCTAAATTTATAGTAACCGCCACAACCTGTTTTGGATTATACTAATTGATTGAGCTCCGGATCCTTAAGTCAGGTGGTTTTAAAGAAATTTTGGTTCAAGTAACAAGAATTGCTTGTAATTGTGGCGATGATGTTTGCATCTCCGGCCAAACAAAAAAATTACTATTAATATCATAGATCAAACACGCATAATGCTTTAATGCAAGCGTTTAACCCAATTAATAATTATATCTTCAAAACTATCTGACAAACAAAATTTTGCTTTACCGCTATCTGAGTCATACTTCAGGATAAATGCATACTGTATATTCTTAAAGAATAATTCGGGTATACCTGATCAGAAAAATCAGCACAGCGATTCAGGTAAATAGAAATTATTCAGTAGTGAGAATATTGCCTGCTTTTGCGTCCTCCATAATAACCCCATAAAAATACCCTGATCCGAAATCTCTATTGAGGCTGATTGTCCCGGTAAAAGTAACCGTATTGCCTACTGCAAGGCTATCCATTGTAGTAACAGCCAGATCAAACTGCCCTGAAAAATCGGTTCCGTCCTGTATATGCACCCAGTTTTTGCCCATAACCTTATTGTTGTATCTCGCTACTACCCCGCGGATAATAACAGTTTTCCCGGCATATTTATCTTTCCCTTTGTATAATTCGGAAATCGTTATCCCACCTTTAACCGGATTTATTTTAATATTCTCCAATTTTACGATTTCAGGTTTCTTTTGCGCCATTTGCTGTGATGCTGATGATTCATTCAGTAAGGGCTTATTGCTTACATTCTGCACAAAGAATATGGTGGGGAAGGTCCGGCCTAACTCTTTACTTACGAAATTATTCATTTCCAGCGGATTGGAATAATAGATCAAATCGCCTTCAGCACCTTCGCGTTTAGTAACTGCAATCCAATATTCACTTTCGTCTTCCTCAACCAGAAAATAGGTATACTTAGTCGTTTGAATAACCTCAGCAATAGTAACTTCGTGAGTACCCGGAGGTAAATCAAGTGCCTTTTTGCCCTTCTCATTATTGATAAAGGGAATTGCGATGAGAATAATACCTGCCACAATAGCAATTGCTATAACCACTGTTTTGGTCTTCATAAGCATATGATTTGAGATTTAAACTAAATTAACTCTTTTCAGGTATTTAGCAAGCTTTAGAATCGCTGAGTAAGATTAATATATATACGGTCGTAATTTCTGCCCTTTTCAAAAGTGCCTTCATAATTGAACGAAAATGAGAGTTTCTTCATGATCCGCCAGGTCAGGTTCAGCTCACCCATATTCTGAATTAACGGCGTTTCGGCGCTCGGAAACTTATAGTTTACATACCTGTAACTCACTCCGCCATATAATTTACCCGGTATTACATCTCTTGAAAGTCCAAGGCTATATATACTTCCCGAAACATAGGCTGATTCAAGCAAAGTGGCTGAAAGTGTTGCTGAGGCATTAATCCAGGGTACGCTACTGTATGTCGCATATGCATATAGATTCTTCGACGGCCTCGGGTCCTTTTTGCTGTAACGGTAGCCGGCATTTGCGCCTAAAGTCAGGTTTTTTATCGGACGGTAATTCATCTGAAACATAAAACCCCTCATTGTAGCTTCTTCGAGCAATTGATCAATGATGCTCTTGTATGTTTCATAATAGATAATATTCTGCCTTTCGCTGTATGATACTGATACCGATAATTGCTTTATCACTTTGTACCTGAGCGAAAAATACATATTCGAAAGATTTGGCGAATTATCCTGGGTATAGCTGCTATCCTGAGTGTTTAGCACTTTATTGTATAGATCAAATTCAATTGAACCGAAGAAATATAATTTCGGCAGTAAGGAATTGGAGTGCTGCAAATAGGCAAATCTCCGGTCGGTATAGCCATTATTCTTTTGCTCGACAATTGCCAGTGAGGATTGAGCATTTCCACCGTTTTTTTTCAAATAATCATGGCTAAAATATCCTCCATATTGCAGCAAACCTGGATTAAAACTATAGTTCATATAATCGGGCCTTGACCCGGCAAAAGCGCCGACTGTAAACGATTTCAATTTCATTTCGTACTGAAGTCCGTCAATAGCTCCCACATTCGAAAGACGGGGGTTTATTTTCCGGCCCAACCAGATAGTGTTGTTTTTATTGAAAGCATAATTTACTGAAAGACTGTAAATTTTTAACCCATTGAAAATATCTTCCTGCACTTCGCTCCATTCATTCATTTTATGTACAAATGAGATGTACGTTTCAGCTGAAAACTTCGAGGCGCTGATATTTTGCACATTCATCGAAAAAGTATATCTCATGCGTTGCGAAAAATCCGAGACATTAGAAAAATTCGAATACGATGAAATAGAAATGCGCCCGCTGGTACTTTGTTTTAGTTCAACAGGTGGTTCTATTTGCGACTGAACTGTATCCGTGCTATTTACTACCAGAGGTTTTACCTCTGCCACAACTGCAATCTCCTTATTTTCGACAGGTTTTGCAATTCTCTGCCTGACCCGGATCTTATCATTTACTGATAGCTTTGCTAACGACACGGGCACACATACACATGAAATGGAAGATAGTTCCTTTACAATAAGTACAGGAATCATTTTTGTATCCTTCAGGGTAAATAAAGTATCTCCGGCAGAAATGCCTTCGGTTGATCCAAATTTCACATAAACATTTTGTGAAGTCACGTATGAAACGTTTCCTTCATTAGCACCACCGGCAGTTTGTCCTTTCAGGACCGGGCCAAGAAGCAGCAATAGAAATAAAAGAAGCAAGAGTTTCATAGTAATGCTGTTAGTCGTTCCTGAAATCATTAATATTAATCTTCTTATCGTCATTGCCATTCGGGTGACAGCTTAGGCAGGCACTGCTAAGATACTGATACCCTGACACACCATTGTGATCGTTGTTAGTCGAACTCTGCGGATGGCAGGAGGTAGTGCAGGTGTAAACGGCATAGTTAGATGCGTTAGGATGGCAATCCGAACAGGTATTCCATTCGCCATTATGCTGACCCGAATAAATCGGGAAATATTGACCGTCGTGATCAAAAGTCGAAGGTTCCCAGGCTGTCTGTGTATGGCAATCCTCGCAGGTGGTGGGAAACTGGGCTGAAGCATGATTAGGATTAGTAGTCTGATTGTAATCATTCATGTGGCAGCCTGAACAAATATTTGGAGTATTATTATAATTGCCATTGTGGCAATCAGAACAATCAGCTGATACATGAGCTCCGGATAACACATAGTAATTGTTATGTACCGGGAATGTAGCCGGTTGCCAGTCGGGATTGGTTGTATGACAAACAGCACAATCATTGGATAATCCCAGGGTAATATGATTTGGATTTGTTGCCTGGTTAAAGCTGTTTTGATGGCAGCCGGCACAGGTGTTTGGAGTATTGGAATACCCGTTAGGATGGCATTGCTCACAATTACCTGCTATTGTTGCATGTGCTCCGGTTAAGGGATACGTGTTGTTGTGATCAAAAGTCGAAGGTGTCCATGCACTTTGAGTGTGACATGATGCACAATCGGTAGAGAAACCAGATGTTACATGATTGGGATTAGTTGTCTGGTTGAAGTTTTCCATATGACAGCCGGAACAGGTATTCGGGGTGCTGTTATAATTGCCGTTATGACAATCAGCACATTGATTGGCAACCGGCACATGAGCTCCGGCTAAAACATAATAATTGTTGTGTACAGGGAATGTTGCCGGAGCCCATCCCGGATTCGTGCTGTGGCAGGTAGCACAATCATTCGAAATCCCGATTGCAACGTGATTAGGATTTAAACTCTGGGTAAAATCAGGCGTGTGACAACTCTCACAAGCAGCAGAAGTACCTGTATATCCATTTGCATGACAACTGCTGCAATCGGTTCCTGCATGCCCTCCTGTTAATGGAAAAGGAGATGTATTATGATTGAATGCCCCTGCTGAACTACCGTTTGGATGACAAGCAAGGCAGGCACTGCTCAGGTATTGATAACCTCCGACACCCTGGTGCTCATTGTTTGTTGTTGTTTGCGGGTGACAGGAACTCGTGCAGGTATAAACTGCATAATTGGATGTATTTGTATGACAATCGGAACAGGCATCCCACTCTCCATTATGGTCTCCTGAATAGATAGGAAAATATTGCCCGTCATGATTAAAAGTCGAGGGAGTCCAGGCACTCTGAGTGTGGCAATCCTCGCAGGTTGAAGGGAATTGTGCGCTTGCATGATTCGGGTTGGTAGTCTGGTTGTAATTCGCAGTATGGCACCCCATGCATGTATTCGCCGAATTAATATAATTCCCATTATGGCAGGCTGAACAATCATTTGCAATAGGCACATGAGCACCGGAAATAACATAGTAATTGTTGTGTGTAGCGAAGGTAGCAGGGCTCCAGCCGGGATTGCTTGTATGACAGGCTGCGCAATCATTTGAAATTCCCAAAGTGGTGTGATTCGGGTTGGTCGACTGGTTAAAATCGGGCGTATGACAACTTACACAAGCCGTTGGAGTGCCCGTGTATCCGCTGGCATGACAGTTGGCACAATCGGCATCAGCATGTCCGCCGGTTAAAGGGAAAGCGGATGTATTATGATTGAATGCCCCTTCAGCACTGCCGGTCGGATGACATTCAAGGCAGGCCGGGCTGCTGTAAAGGTAACCCCCAATACCCTGATGCTCACTATCCATATCCGGCTTCGGGTGGCAGGAGTTCGCGCATGTGTATATTTTATAATCCGCTGGATTTGTATGACAGTCCGAACAATTGTCCCACTCTCCGTTATGGTTACCGGAATAAATCGGGAAATACTGCCCGTCGTGGTTAAAGGTAGCTGGCGTCCAGGCTGTTTGTGTATGACAATCTGCACATGTTACAGGAAACTGAGCTGCTGTATGCGATGGATTATTTGCCTGAGTATAATCGGACGAATGGCAATCATTACACAGTTTTGGCAATGTTGTATAGCTTCCCTTGTGACAGGCTGCACAATCATTGGCAATGGGCAGGTGTGCTCCGGTAAGGTCCGAATGGGCTGGATATGTAGCTGGCTTCCACCCCGGATTCGTAGTATGGCAGTCGGCACATTCAGTGGGTATTCCGGCAGCAGTATGGTTAGGATTAAGTGTTTGATTATAATTGTTGGTATGGCAACTTGCACACGTGTTGGGGGTTCCGGCATATCCTGATGTATGACAATCCGTGCAGGAGGTCGTGGTATGCGCCCCGGTTAGCGGGAAGCCGGATTTATTGTGGTCAAAACTACCTTCGCCGCTTCCGGTAGGATGGCATGCAAAACAGGCTATACTGCTGTACTCATATCCGCTAACGCCTCCATGCTCATCGTCCATGTCGCTTTTATTATGTTCATGACAATCGGTGCATGTAAATTGTGTGTAATCGCCGGCATTTTTATGACAATCGGAGCAACTTTCCCACTCGCCGCTGTGTTCGCCCGAATAGATAGGGAAAGAGCGGGAATCATGATCACGATATTCAGCAGGCTTCCAACCGGGGTTAAGCGAATGGCAATCCTTGCATTCCGTCGAAAAATTAAGCGAACTGTGATTGGGGTTTACGGTTGAATTGTAATCCGTCTGATGGCAGGTTATGCATTCAGCTGGTATCTTTGAGTAACTGCCGGAAGTGTGACAGGTTTTACAGTCATCAATGTCATGTCCGCCTTCGAGCGGGAAAAAATTGTGATTAATACCGGCACCACTCCAGGAAAAAGAATTGATATTATGGCATTCAGTACAATTTGTCGAATAATTACTTGCAATATGATCAGGCTCTTTGGCAGCAGAATAGTCTTCCTTGTGGCAATCATAACATTCCACACCTAAAGGATCAAACCGCAGAAGCGAGGCTGTTGGCGATGCAGGACTGGTTGTTGACAAAAGATTTTTATGGCAATCCCTGCAATCAGCAACTGTATGTGGCCCGATAAGCGGGAAACGGCTCTGCTGGTGTATTTGTGTTACGTTGGTTACTACCCACGAATTTGGGGTATGGCACCGGGCACATTCGTTTCCTACTGTCTGCTCGTGAATATCGGTATGGCACGAATTGCATTCAGGCTGCGCTTTCGCAAATTCAAGCGAAGTGTGGCAGTCCTTGCAACTAACAACCTGGTGCTGGCCTTCAAGGGGGAACTTAGTACTTTTATGATCAAAAGAAATACCTTTCCAATCCACTTTCCAGCTATTGGTTTTGTGGCAATCGGCACAATTTGTTTTGAAACTATCACCGTGGGGTGATTTCTGGGCCATCAGGCTTAATGAAAGCGCCAATAACACAATTATAGATGACAGTCTTCGCATTTTAGCTTATTTGTTTTGTAAAAAATAAAGGATACTCCCTTTTCGGATACTTCGTTGTGGCACTTTTCGCATGCTACATTTACATGTTTTCCATCCAGCGGGAATTTCGTCTTGCTGTGATCGAATTTAGATGCCGGTTTAAATGCATCGGAAGTATGACACCTTTTGCAATCAGTAGTACCAGTTATTTCGAACTGACTGTTATGCACATCTTTATGACATGCAGTGCAAGTGGCAGCTAATCCGGCAAATTTCTGATTGGCATGCCCGGTTTTTTCTTTATTAAAATGGCAGTCGCGGCAGGTTTGCTTTGCATGTGCGCCTTCAAGCGGAAAAGATGTTTTCTGGTGATCAAAAACCACGGTATTCCATCTGTTCAAATTATGACAGGCTTCGCAGTTTGCATCCGGATAGTATTTGTCACTGATAATAGCCTGGTGAATATTCTCATGACAATCAAGGCAAACCTTTCCAATGGCTTTGAATTTCCATTTCACCTCTTTTTTATGACAGGCAAAACAAGGAGTGGCAACGTGAGCACCTTTTAAGGGAAATACCCCGGCGTTGTGTTGTTCGATAGTGTACGAAAATTCGGTAAATGCTTTTACTGTATGACAGGCAGAACAATCGGGCGAAACACCGTTTTTTACAAATTGCTTTTCATGATAATCCGAATGGCAATCCGTGCAGCGTTTAAAATTTAACGGGGTTGTAAGTTTAACTTTATGACACAATTTGCAGGCAACATTCACGTGCTTGCCTTCCAGTTTGAAATCTGCTTTGCTGTGATCGAAATTTTTCACCCCTCCTACAACCGTAAACGACTCATTGTTATGACATTCGGCACAATTTTGTCCGAACTTGTTGTTATGAACATCGGTATGGCAGTTGGTGCAATTGGTGGCTTTCACGCCCTTGAATTCCTGAAATTTTACCCCGTTTTTAAGTGTGGTTTTATGGCATTCAGCACAAGGTACCTGTTCATGTTTGCCTGCAAGCTTAAATTTTGACTTATTGTGATCGAATTTCGACGCAGGCTTAAATTTTTCATCGGTATGGCAATCTGCACAATTGGCCGGGAGTGTTTTCTGATGATAATCGGCGTGGCATGTTAAACATGCAGTACCTAATCCGAGATAGGTAAACTTTTTGGTTCTGATTTTCTTGTCAGCGATAAACTCAGCCTTGTGGCAGTCCTCACATTTTATGCTGGTGTGCGCCCCCGTTAATTTATATCCTGCCTGATCGTGGTTAAATTTATTCTTATCGAAACGAATAATCTGGAAAGTTAATCCGTGATGGTCGTTGTGGCAGCCGGCACATTGCTTTCCTTTAACCTGCAGCGATGAATGGTAGCCTTTTTTCTGATCAATGCGGGCTTTTAATTCAGTATGGCAGGCCAGGCATTTGTCATTGGATACTTTATCGCCCAGTGTGTGGCATTTAGTGCAGTTCGAGATGCCTTCGAGATGCGAATGCACATTTGCAAGAGGGCCGGGCGAAATCTGAGCATACGAATGAAAGCTGAGCAATACAGCTGCAACAAACAAAACTAAACGGTTTCCTGATTGTATTTTCATTTACAAATGAGCTACATTAATTGTCATGTTTCAAAATTGCCTCACCGAACTTTTTTGTAATATGGATACCTGCTTTTTGCAGAAATTGAATCGGAAGTTCTCCTCCAGCGAAAATATAAACCAGGTCGTTTTCAATATAAAGTTCTTCACCCTCATTTTCAGTTGAGAGCACAACTGAATCCTTGTTGATACATAACGGATTAGTCTTAAAGAGTACATTCACACTACCTGAAGCGATAGCTGCTTTTATCTTTTCGTTATTTTTAGGTTTCAGGCGGTTAAATACATCATTACGGTACGACAGGCTTACTTTATTGCTATCAGCAAGCAGCAAAGCAGATTCAACAGCTGAATCGCCACCGCCGATAACCATAATATTTTTCCCTGTAATTTCTTCAGGTTCCAGGAGCCGGTACGCTACTTTTTCCTGCATTTCTCCCTCAACGCCCAGTTTTCGCGGAGTACCACGACGGCCGATTGTAAGCAATACTGTTTTTGCGGTAATGGACTCACCGGCAAGTAATTCGATCTTGAAATGCCCGTTTTCGGCAGTGATGGAATCCACTTTTGAATTTTCCTGGATGGATATTTCGTTTTTCCGCAGCACTGTATTCCATAAATCGAGTAAGGCAGGCTTGTTGGTTTCGAATAATTTCACTTTACCATGCAAGGGCAGATCCATAGGTGAGGTCATCACAATTTTCTGGCGGGGAAAAGTAAAAACAGTTCCGCCAAGGGTATCCTGTTCAAGCGTGAGAAAATTAAGATTGTGTTTTTTAGCGTTAAGGGATGCTGAAATTCCGGCCGGACCGGCACCTACAATAACAAGATCATACGTTGCCTGATGCGCTTTGCGGAGTGTTTTTGCAATATTATCAACGGCTTGCCTGCCCTGCTCAACGGCATTTTTAATCAGCCCCATCCCTCCCAGCTCACCGGCAATATATATTCCGTTAACATTGGTTTCGAAATTCTGATTAATATGCGGAAGATCAATACCCCGTTTTTCAGTTCCTATGCATAAGGTTATAGCCTGTGTAGGACAAGCATGAAAGCAAGCCCCGTGACCGATGCATTTTGATGCGTTTATGGTAGTAGCTTTACCATCCTTTATTCCGATAATATCCTTTTCAGGACAGGCAGCCACACAAGCGCCTGTTCGGATACAGCTGTTTTCGTCAATTACCGGGTGCAGGGAAACCGGCTCGTATAAACCATCTTCCTTTGCCGTGGCAATTTTGGCCTCAACCTTTTTCGAGTCGCGTTTTTGCTTTCGCAGATATATAAATACAATAACCAGGCAGAACAGGATTACCAGCGAATAAATGACGACTTCTTCCAATAACTTCTCATCCATAATTAAAAAATCCATTTGTACCCAAACACAATTGTAACAGCAACGTGAATCACCATTATAACAAGCATTACCAAAGCAAACGGCAAATGTGCCACATGCCAGTATTTAAAAAGATTCTGCATTACCTGCAGACGTTCGATCCTTCGGTTGAGCGAAATTTCGTTTTTTACGAGGTCAAGTATTTCTATCCTTTTTGATTTGGGCAGCTTATTACTTTTCAGCGTTGTTTTTACCTTTTGGATCGATCTCCGGTCGTCAATATATTTTTTTATAAAACGACTAAAGGAATTACCCTGGGTTAAGTCAGTTTTTGCCTTAATCGAATCCGCAATTACATTCAGGCTTCTTTCATCCAGGCTGAATGAATCATTTAATTTCTGACTGATGTCACCTTTCATATTCCGCACTTCGCTCAGGCTTAACTCTCTTCCTTCGATGGTTCTGGGTATCTGAATGTAAATAAATCTGCCAATAATTCCACTCAGGAATACAGCCACCATACTCCAGAAACTGATTGCGACTATGCCTCCGAATTTAAAAGCGGTATGAAACAGCACCAGGATCGGACCAAGTGTACACAGAAAAATATGAAATTCGAGCCAGTGCTTTAAAATGCCTATCCTTGAAAAAAGCCGATATCTTTTCCTGATCATATATAAAGAAACGCCCAGAATCATGAATACGGAACCGATAATTCCCATTCCATGCCCTAACAAGCCACTTGGTTTAAGGTTGATATGATCGGGATGGAAAAATCGTTCTTCCAGGCTAACGTTATAGTATTGGAACCCTTTGTTCATAATTGCCGACAACGCAATCAATACTATTATTGATAAACTGCCAATGTAAATTCTGTGAGCAATTTTATTCATGATATTTTAGTTCAGTATCCAGTTCATAAACTGAATATTAAGTAACACGAGAAATCAAAAGTAATGCTTTTAAGGTCAAAATCCTTGATCTTCCCTTATTTAGACTTTGTCTAAATTTTGATTTTTTATTTTAATTGTTTCTTAAAACGCACTATAAGCCGGCTGCCGGAGCTCTTTGACAGATTTAAAAATTAAGGTCAAATTGCATTTAACCTGTTGCCGTTCTGTTTGTTAGTGCGTATTGAAAAAACCAGGAAACGAATAAACATATTCAGGTATTTAATAACGATAATATGATTTAATATATTGCCGGATGGCAGTATGGGTTTCGGGCAAGCGGAGTATACGCAAAGACTTGATTTCGAATAATTTTGTACTTTTGTGCCTGATATGAAGAAATTAAAATATATAGCTGCCATTTTAGCTGTTTTTATCGCGCTGCTCATGAGTGTAGATGAAAGTATTTGTTTGTACTCAAATATCACCACCACGCATATTCCGGATAATTCCGGTAATGCAGATGCATCGCATCACCATACTGTTACCTTTGCTGACCATTTCTTTCAGAAGCATTCCATCTTATTCTCTAATTTCGAGCTTTCCGATCATCATCATGCTTTTATGAAGGATCAGCCCGAGTTCAGCTATTTCCTTTCTGCCATCTGGCAACCGCCTAAGCAATCTTGTTAATTCTCAAAACTTTATTTCTGTAGTTTCCGGCCAGTTCGCAAATTCCGGCTTATTGCCCTATGCAGGAATAAACTCATTTTTAGCAAATAACAAGTATTCAAATCTTTACGCTTTTCATGGAAAAAGAAAAAAAGAGAGTAGCCGGGTTGTCCGTTTTTGCCGCTATTTTCTTAACAGGATTCAAACTTATAGTCGGATTACTAACCGGGAGCCTGGGTATTTTGTCGGAAGCGCTACACTCAGCCCTCGACCTGGTAGCTGCCGTAATTACTTATTTTACAGTCAGGGTATCGGACAAACCGGCCGATAAACATCACCATTTCGGACATGGAAAAACTGAGAATTTCTCGGCTCTTCTCGAAACTATTTTGCTCATCATTACCTGTGTATGGATTGTATATGAAGCTGTTAACCGCCTTGTTACGGGTAATACACACATTGAAGTCACCATATGGAGTTACATAGTAGTCATCTCTTCAATTATCGTAGATGTATCCCGGTCGAGAGCTTTGTACAAAGTAGCACGAAAATATAACAGCCAGGCGCTGGAGGCGGATGCACTGCATTTTTCGACTGATATATGGAGTTCAGCGGTTGTGCTGGTTGGTTTGATATGTGCGAACTTCGGTCTGTTTGCAGCCGATTCGGTTGCAGCCCTGGGAGTTGCGGTTATAGTTCTTACTGTATCGTACAGGCTGGGAAAAAAGGCTATCGATGTTCTACTCGACCGGAGCCCGCTTACACTGAGCGACGAAATTTCGGCCCTGATTAAATTAATTCCGGAAGTAATGTATTACCACGATTTAAAAGTAAGGGTTGCCGGAGCCGATACATTTGTAAATGTAACCATTCATGTTGACCCGGAATTGAATATATCCGAGGCGCACGCCATTTCTCACAAGGTTGAAAAAACAATCTGCGACAGGATTGACCGCTGCGAAGTGCACATACATTACGAACCATCGGAAAATGAATAAAGTATTTTTTACCAAATAATTACTCAAATCACATTAAAACTAAAACTATGAAAACCTACATCTGGAGTTTGCCTACACGAATTTTTCACTGGCTGCTGGTAATCGGAATGGTTGCCGCTTACATTTTATCGGAAGAAGAAGAATTACTCAACTTCCACTCATCAGTTGGGTATATGATCGGCATATTGATCATTTTCAGGATTATATGGGGATTTATCGGGCCGAAATACTCACGGTTCAGCGATTTCCCTATTGGGGTAAATTCCTTAAAGAATTTTGTAACCGATATGAAAGGCAGCAAAAGCCTTTCGCCTGGTCACAATCCTGCTGCATCGCTTGTAATGCTCGCGATCATTGTTTTCACTATATTGATTGTGGTTTCCGGTATTCTGTTACTTGCATCAGAGGGGCAGGGCCTATTCAGTTTCATACAAACCGGCTTATCCGAAGATACACTGAAAGAAACCCATGAAATTGCCGTTAACATTGTTATCGGTCTTGTAATCGCGCATCTGCTTGGCAATATTGTTGATTTTATTTTCAACAAACAGGCGGGTACACTAAAATCGATTTTTACGGGCTACAAAAACATGGATGCAGAAGGTATCAAACTGAATTCGTTCCAGAAAATTATTGCAACAATAGGTATATTGGCGGCTTTGGCAATAGTTCCTTACTCAATTACTACTCAAAAAATTACTCCTGAAGCAGAAAATACGGAAAAGCAAAACCAGGAAAATGAAAATGAAGAGGAAGACGACGATTAATACTGCTAAAAGATCACAACGAAGTACACAAATTAATTATGAATTACTAACTTTAATCCTTTAAAAATCATATGATTATGAAAAATCTGATTATTACTGCAATCCTTGCAATTATTGTTTTTGCATTTGCATGTAACAGCAAGCAGGGTAAAGATCAAACCACAGCTGTTAATGCAGATTCAGTGCTTTTACTAGCTAAAAACCTGTTTCAGCCGTTGCCAAACGAAGCTGCTAATCCTGATAATGCCATTACACCCGAAAAAGTGCTGCTTGGCAAAACACTGTATTACGACAACAGGCTTTCGTTAAACAATACCGAAAGCTGCAACACCTGTCATAACCTGGCTACGTTTGGCGTAGATAACAAATCAACAAGCCCCGGTGATAACGGGAAATTAGGGACACGAAATTCGCCGACTGTTTTAAATGCTGCATTGCATTTCGTGCAGTTTTGGGATGGCAGGATGAAAGATGTTGAAGAACAGGCTGGCGGTCCTGTAATGAACCCGGCCGAAATGGGAATGCCTGACGAAAAACTGGTTATGTCAAGACTTGGTGATAATGAAGGATACAAAAAAATGTTCGAAGCTGCTTACCCGGGTGATAAACAGCCCGTTTCGTTCACCAATATGCGAAATGCTATTGCAGCATTTGAACGTACTTTACTTACACCCGGCAAATTTGACAAATTCCTGGGCGGTGACCTTACGGCACTTAACGAGCAGGAACTCAGAGGCTGCAAAGCGTTTATAGAAACCGGTTGTACGGCCTGTCATATGGGGCCGCTTTTAGGTGGAAACATGTTCCAGAAATACCCATTATTTGGAACACATGTTGAACTAACCGGGAGTACCGTAGATGATTTGGGAAAAATGGCCGCAACTAAAACTGAAGCCGACAAATACTTCTTTAAAGTACCTTCATTACGCAATATAGCCGAAACCTGGCCATACCTGCACGATGGCAGCGTAAAAGAACTGGACAAAACTGTTCAGATTATGGCTAAAGGACAATTAAGCAAAGAACTTTCGCCTGAACAAATAAGTGATATAGCCGCCTTTATGACAGCACTTACCGGTGAAGTTCCGGCTGAAGCCAAAGTGGTACCTGTAATGCCATAACGCCCTATTTATCAGCTGAACCCTGGTTATACATCGGGGAAAAGCCTTACTATTTGCCGGGATGCATTAATCCTTCTCGCGTTCCGAATCAGGATTGTAAATCTGATCCATGTTTTGTTAAACACAGATCAGATTTACTTTTTTGATCAGGACCTCTTGTTATGACTCTTTTGATAGTTTGAATATCTCACTCCAGGACGGCTCTTTCCCGCTTATGAGAATTGACACCCGGAATATTTTAGCCGCCAACTTGCGTAACAAATAGAATGTTGCTACTAAAATGAAAAACGAACCAAATAGTTGCCAGATTCCCACCTCAGTAATGGCCCATCGCATTGGCATCGAAGTAGCGGAAGTTAATGGAAACCACGAAAGAAATACAGCCAAACCACTGTCAGGGTCGCGAATTACAAGGAATGAAGCAATTACAAACAATAAAGGCAGGAACATAAGCGCACTTTTACCCGAATTATTCGGGTCGGTAATTACGGATGCAATTGCTGCCATTATTGCATTCCATATCAGGATACCGGTAAGGGCAAAGGGCAAAAACAATAGTATGGAAGGCAGGTACAGGTAATCCAGGATGGTGGAAACCGGCACACCTGTGAATTGAAAGAACAGAATTCCGCCAATAATGCCTAGTAACGAATATGTGAACATCGAAGATATTCCTGTTAAAGTAATACCAAAAATTTTACCGTCCATCCATACTTGCGGACTGATGGCGGATACAATCTGTTCAGTTATTTTCAACTGCTTCTCCCCGGTAATGGCAGTAAACTGGTAAGCAAAACTCAGAAATACCGCCATAATCATGAGGCCGGCAAAAACAATGGCAAGAATCACCCTGCTTTTCGAATTATCAGTATAAAGAAATGATTCGTTAATAAGGGCCGGTGAAAGAATAAAGGCTAAATCGGCCTGACTTATTCCAATAGTTTGCATCGCCTGGGCACTGTTGTATTCGTCAAGTATTGCCCTCAATTTCTTCTGTACACGGGTAAACTTATAGGCATGTATTGTGAAGCCGGTGCTATCTTTCACAAGCAGAATGCCTTCCTTGGCTT